>CAHJWK010000113.1 GCA_903642275.1 Chitinophagaceae bacterium | reverse complement strand
CATAACAGAAAAACTGCCGCAACAAAGATTTTGTAGTCGAAAAAAATTCTCAAATTATAAAGCCCCGGTTAGGTAGAAATCTTCTATAAGCTATAGGTTTTTTAATGCTTGTTTAATAATGCTTTCCAGAGTAAGATTATTGCCTTGCGGTGAAATTACTTTTTTTATGGCCGCTTCTGCGTTATTTTTTTGTATACCGAGTGCTATCAGCGCATTTACTGCATCTGATTCAATTGTATTATTTAGATACGGATATCCTGCCCTATCCGTTTGCACTTTGCCTAATTTATCTTTCAACTCAAGCACAATACGTTCTGCTGTTTTTTTACCAATGCCTTTTATGCTTTCGAGTTGCTTTGTATTATTTTGAACGATGGCTCTTATAATTTCATCTGGCTTCATGCCACTTAACATCATTCTTGCTGTAGAAGCGCCAACGCCTGAAATACTTATCAGTTGTAAAAAAAGATCTTTTTCGGATGCATCGGCAAAGCCAAACAATGTTTGTGCATTTTCCGTAATATGCAAATAAGTAAGCAGCTTGCCATGCTCAGCATTCAAAACTGCTGAATAAGTATTTAAGCTTATTTGCAATTCATATCCAACACCATTTACATCCACCACCACCTGCGAAGGCATTTTTATAACAAACTTTCCATTAACAAATGCAATCATATCAACACGCCAAAAGTATGGCTTTCATTTAAACGCAACTTCTTTTATGATATCTATTTTCAATACTTTTGACGCCTAATCTTTGAACATGAGTAAAATAGTTGCAGCCATTACAGGCGTGCAAGGATACGTACCGGATTTCAAGCTTACAAATAAAGAACTTGAAAAAATGGTTGACACTAATGATGAATGGATTAAAACCCGTACAGGCATAAGTGAGCGAAGAATTTTAAATGAACCGGGCAAAGCAACCAGCGATTTGGCTATCCCTGCCGTAAAACAATTACTCGAAAAAAAAAATGTAAACCCGCTTGAGATTGAATGTATAATTGTTGGCACTGTTACTGCTGACATGCTCTTCCCATCTACTGCAAATATTATTGCTCATAATGTAGGTGCTAAAAATGCCTGGGGTTTTGATATCAGCGCTGCCTGTTGCGGATTTTTGTTTTCTTTGCAAACGGGTGCCTCTTTTATTGAAAGTGGCAGGTATAAAAAAGTACTGGTTGTTGGTGCTGATAAAATGAGCGCCATTGTTGATTATACTGACAGGAACACTTGTATTCTTTTTGGCGATGCAGCCGGCGTTGTATTGCTTGAACCATCAACAGATGACACCGGAATTTTAGATAGTATTTTAAAAACGGATGGCAGCGGCGTTGATTATTTGCGTATGAAAGCCGGCGGCTCACTTGAACCTGCATCCATTGAAAGTGTTACTAAAAAAAAACATTTTATTTACCAGGAAGGTAAAACGGTTTTCAGGTTTGCAGTTAAAGGAATGGCTGATGTTAGTGAAGAAATTATGCAGCGCAATAATCTTTCTGCAGACGATGTTTCATGGCTGGTACCGCACCAGGCAAACATGCGTATCATAGATGCTACTGCAGAACGAATGGGTTTGCCAAAAGAAAAAGTAATGATAAACATTCAGCGTTATGGCAATACCACTGCTGCAACTATTCCGCTTTGTTTATGGGAATGGGAAAAGCAATTAAAAAAAGGCGACAATATTATCCTCGCTGCTTTTGGCGGCGGTTTCACGTGGGGCTCAATATGGGTTAAATGGTCTTATGACACTTAACCAAACAAACAACTAATGAAGAAAGACAATTTTAAATTTTCTGGTATCAGTTCTCTTGCTTTACATACTGGTCAGCATAATTTTCCGCAATCTTCACATCTTCCGCCAATCTATGCAACGTCAACATTTACGTTTGATGATTCAGAGCAAGGCATGCGTAGGTTTTCAGGTGAAGAAGAAGGCTATATTTATAGCCGCTGGGGCAATCCGACCTTTAAAGTAGCTGAAGATATTATTGCAGCTTTAGAATCATTTCAACTTAAAGATAAAAAAGGAAATGCTTTGCAATTGCACGCTATTTTACATGCAAGCGGCATGGCGGCTTTAAGCAGTTTGTTTCAATGCAATTTGAAAGCAGGTGAAGCAGTACTATCTCATTTTTCTCTTTATGGCGGCACACATGAGTACATGCACAAAGTGCTTACGGAAAATGGTATCAGTACAATTATAGTTGATTTGAGAGATTTGAATATTGCTGAAGATGCCATCCAACAAAATAAAAATATCCGGCTTATACATTTAGAAACGCCTGCTAATCCAACTATTCAATGTGTGGATATTGAAGCTATAACACAGCTTGCAAAAAAATATAATATTCCCGTTTCTGTTGATAACACTTTTGCTTCGCCTTATTTACAACAGCCATTTAAATATGATGTTGATTTTGTGCTGCATTCAACCACCAAATTTTTAAACGGCCACGGTAATGCAATCGGTGGTGTTTTAATTGGAAAAGATATTGAACTGATGAAAACAAAAGTCACTAAATGGCATCGCTTATTAGGTGGCAATGCAAACCCGTTTGATGCATTTCTTTTAATCAACGGGTTAAAAACGCTTGAATTAAGAATGCAGCGTCATTGCAGCAATGCTGAAGCCGTTGCTGATTTTTTAAATAAGCATCAGGCTGTTGCAAAAGTGAATTATAATGGTCTTAAGTCACATCGCGATTATCAGCTTTCAAAAAAGCAAATGCGGTATCCCGGCGCCATGATGAGTTTTGAATTAAAAGGCGGCTTGTCATCAGGCAAAAAATTTATTGATAACCTGCAAATGTGTACAAGAGCTGTTTCTTTAGGTACAGCAGATACGCTTGTTTCGCATCCTGCATCTATGAGCCATTACGGTGTTTCAAAAGAAGAACGCTTAAAGTTTGATATAACAGATGGTTTAATAAGGATGAGTATTGGCCTTGAAAACATTGAAGATATTTTAAATGATCTTGAAGCATCATTAAAATGAAAAAGAAAAAAATAGCCATAATCGGTGCCGGTATCAGCGGTTTATCATGCGCATATTTATTGTCTAAAAAAAATTATACAATTGATGTAATTGCCAAAGCATTTTCACCAAACATCACTTCAAATAAAGCGGCTGCATTCTGGTTCCCATATCATATAAGAAATGATAAACGTGGCGTAAGATGGGCGCAGAAAAGCTATGATTTTTATGTTTCACTTTATAATGTTAAGTCAGCCGGCATCAGCGTAAAACAGTTAATAAAAGTAATTGGTAAAAACATAATTGAAGAAGACCCTGTGTGGATTAACTTTTTGCCTGAAGGTTCATGCAGTATGATACCTGAAAGTGATTTGCCTGAAGGAATTGCAAAAGCATATAATGTTGCTGTGCCTTTAATTGAAACACAAATTTTTCTTCCTTACCTGAAAAATTATTTAACCAAAGCCGGCGTAAACTTTATTCAAAAAGAAATTAATAAGCTTGATGAAGTAAGCAATGAATATGATTGTGTGATTAACTGTACAGCGCTTGGTGCAGTAAAGTTATGTAATGATGAAACAATAATTCCGGTGCGCGGGCAGGTTGCACTGATTGAAACAAAAACTGATTTTCCAATATATCTTGACAATGAGAAACCACTTTACATTGTTCCAAGAAAAGATGCCATGATTGTTGGCGGCACGTATGAAGAAAACGTTTATGATGAAGCAACCGAACCTTCAACAATACAAACACTGCTAAATAATGCTTACGCATTTATGCCAGAATTAAAGCAACAAAAAGTTATAGGCAACTGGGCTGGATTAAGGCCATACAGGCCAACTGTAAGAGTTGAAAAAGAAAACAACATTATTCATAATTACGGTCATGGTGGCAGTGGTTTTACATTAGCCTTCGGTTGTGCAGAAGATGTTGCAGGTATGCTGGAAGAATAGTATAAAAAAATTAATTATTGATTGCTTTTAAAATGTTTTGTGCTGCCATGCGGCCGGTTGCTGCGCCACCGTTCATGTAACCTTGATATTCGTAAGAAGTATGTTCACCGGCAAAATATAAGTTACCAACTGTTTCGCGTTCGCTGCCTGCAATTGTTGTGTATTGACCAACCTTAAAAGCGCTGTAACCGCACTTGGCATAAGAATAAGTATGCCAGTTCATGCGGTTTGCTTTGTTATTATAATCAGCATCAATACCAGAATATATTTGATTGAGCATGCTTAAATATTTTTGAGCCTGATATTCAGTAGTTGAACCACCTAACTTAACGGCATCATCCCCGCCTAAAAAAACAGTTAATCCACCATTTGGGCCTGGTTGCAACTGACTATTGTCCCATGTATTTTGTGAGCCGTTATCTGAATAACTCATGCCAACGCTATTAAATTTTGTGCGCCATGGCCTCCCGTTAAACCCTAAAAATAATTTTGAGTTATTGCCATAACCTAAGTTAAATATGGCATCACGCTTAACGGGTGGCAAATCAATATTTAATTCAACTTCACGTAACAATTTAAAAGGTAAGGTAAGTAAAACAATATCCGCCTTTAATATTTTGCTGCTGTTTTCAAAACCCAAATAAAATCCTTTACCATTACTTCCAAGCCTTATTAATTTTTGTTGCGTACGAATATTACTTTTCAATTCATTTGCAAGCGCATCAACAATTTTTTGATTGCCGCCGCTAATTTTATAACGCTCATCGCTTATACCATATAAAGCAACCGTTCCTTCAGGTGAGTCGCCAAATAGAAAGAGGAAGTTAATAGCATTGCATTCCCACGTATTCAATCCATATTCACCTAAATATGCTACTAATAAAATACTGCGCAGCCAGCCATGCAGGTTGATATAATCAAAATACTGTTCAATATTCATGCTGTCAAATTTCTTATCATCGGGCGAATATGAATTGTATTTAACAATATCACTAAGACTGTTTGAATCACGGGAAATAGCAGGCAGGTAAGCTGTTATATCATTTAAGAAATCAACATCAGTATAATTTACACCTTTATAATTATATAGATTTTGCTGAAGCTGAAGTTCTGAATGCGCATATAAATTCAATAAAGGAAAACCAAACTCTGCAGCAAGATTTTTCATATCATTATGGTCACTGTCAATAAACTCGCCACCTAATTCTGTGCTCAGTCCTTCATGCAAAACATTATGCGCTGTAAAAATTCGTCCGCCTGCACGTGTATTTGCATCATACACAGTTGAAGTAATGCCTGCTTTTTTCAAAGTGTAAGCAGCATTTAACCCGGCAATGCCGGCGCCTATGATAGCAATTTCAGGTTTATTTTTTGGCGGATGATAATCATCTACATGTTTAGTGCAACCGGCAACAGTGGCAGCAAGTGTTGCAGTACCGGCTGTTTTTAAAAAATTGCGGCGGCTATATAATTGTTGCTCTGCATATTCAGCTGCAGGTATATTTTTTTTGCCTGAAGCATTGGCAAGCTTTGTTAATGTAAGCAAACGATGCAAAAGAGGTGAACGGGGCATAGAATAATGTATTTAATATAAACAATGCTAACGCAATGGTTACACAATGCAATTTATACCAATGGTTTGTTTGACTTTTAATGTAAACGACTTAATCGAATCCTAAAAGGTTTTTCTTGGAGTTTAAATTCTTAAGAAAAGCCTTTTGTGCATTTTGTCGCATTGCAAACTATTCTTTTACATGAATACTTTATTTTCGTTTTGCTTGTGTACATAATTTTCTGTCACTAACCTACAAAAATCTATAATGAAAAAAAACTTTATCACAACCGTTGTGCTTTTACTGTGCGCTATCAATTTACTAAAAGCTCAAACACCACAATTAGGTAAAAGCAGTATTAAAGATATTGTTGCTGCAATGACGCTGGAAGAAAAAGCAAAGCTTGTTGTAGGTAATGGATTCAAGAGGCCGGACAGTATTCAAACCACTAATATTGGTATGACTAAAGATAAAGTTGCAGGTGCAGCAGGAACAACATTTGCCATTCCGCGCTTAGGTATTCCTTCAATAGTTGTGGCTGATGGGCCTGCAGGCGTTAGAATTGACCCGATACGCAATGGTGATAGTTCCAACACTTTTTACGCCACCGCCTGGCCTGTTGCAACCTTACTCGCTTCAACATGGAATACAGATTTGGTTAAAAAAGCCGGTGATGCTTTTGGCAGTGAGATTCATGATTATGGCCTAGATATAATACTTGGGCCGGGCATGAACATTCAACGCAATCCTTTAGGTGGAAGAAACTTTGAATATTATTCTGAAGATCCTCTTGTATCCGGAAATATAGCAGCTGCAATTGTTGTTGGCATACAAAGTAACGGTGTTGGCGTATCGGTAAAGCACTTTATAGCAAACAACCAGGAAACAGATCGCATGACAGTTAATGAAACAATCAGCGAAAGAGCATTGAGAGAGATTTACCTTAAAAACTTTGAGATTGTTATTAAACACTCAAATCCATGGACGGTAATGAGTTCATATAATTATGTAAACGGAACTTACACTTCAGAAAATTATGATTTGCTTACAACTATATTAAGAAATGAATGGGGTTTTAAAGGCTTTGTTATGAGTGACTGGTTTGGCGGTAAAGATGCGGCGGCGCAAATGAAAGCAGGCAATAATTTATTAATGCCCGGTACCCATGAACAAACACAGGCAATAATGGATGCTGTTAAAAACGGGACACTTGAAGTGAAATCTTTGGACGAAAATGTTGCCGGAATTTTAAATGTGATACTTCAATCACCCTCATTCAAAAATTATAAATTTTCTGATAAGCCAGACCTTAAAAAAGATGCACAGGTTGCACGCGCTACAGCTACTGAAGGAATGGTTTTATTAAAAAATGATAACAATACACTTCCTTTAACATCAGTAAAAAACATTGCTTTATTTGGCGATCATGGATATGATCTTATTGCAGGCGGAATGGGCAGCGGCGATGTAAATAAAGCTTACACTGTTTCTTTAGCAAAAGGTTTACGTAATGCAGGTTATTACCTGAATAATGATCTTGAAAACATTTACAATGCTTATACCAGCGACTATAAGGCAAAAAATCCTAAACAAAGCATTATTGAACAATTTAAACATCCGGCACCTGCAATGCCTGAATATGTTTTGAATAATGATTTAATTCTTAAAATGGCTGGCACATCAGATGTTGCGGTTATTGTAATTGGCAGAAATTCAGGTGAGGGTAATGACAGGAAGATGGATGATGATTTTAATTTATCAGATACAGAAAAAACCTTATTAAAAAATCTAACAGATGCTTTTCATGCACAAAACAAAAAAGTAATTGTGGTATTGAATATCGGTGGAGTAATTGAAACAACAAGCTGGCGTGATAATGCTGATGCCATTTTACTTGCATGGCAGCCTGGCCTTGAAGGTGGTAATGCAATAGCAGATGTTTTAAGCGGTAAAGTAAACCCTTCAGGTAAACTGGCTGTTACATTTCCTGTGAATTATAGTGATGTGCCATCTGCTAAAAATTTTCCAGGCAAAGAATTTCCTGAAAAAGCAACTGTCGGCAGAATGGGAATGAAAAATATACCTGCAGAAGTAACTTATGAAGAAGGCATTTATGTTGGTTATCGTTATTACAACACTTTTAATATGAAGCCTGCTTATGAATTTGGTTATGGTTTGTCTTATTCAAATTTTACGTTTGGTAATTTAAAGCTCAGTTCATCAACATTTAATAATAGTATAACCGCAACGCTTACTATTACCAACCAGGGTAAAATTGCTGGTAAAGAAGTTGCTGAAATGTATATAAGTGCACCATCAAAAAATATTGATAAGCCAGGAGAAGAACTAAAGGCTTTTGCTAAAACAAATTTGCTTCAGCCCGGCGAAACCCAAACATTAAAATTTACACTTACTGCCGCTGATCTTGCATCTTTTTATACTGATAAAGAAGCATGGATTGCTGATGCAGGGAAATATACTATTAAAGCCGGCGCTTCATCAATAGATATAAGGTTAACAGCTGACTTTAATGTACCATTTGATATTGTTGCTGAAAAAGTGCATAAAGTTTTATCACCACAAATAAGTATTAACGAATTAAAACCGTCAACTTCAAAATAGCTATCTAATTATTAACTGCATTGTTTAACTACGTTAATTTACTGTACGCCGTCGCACAAAAACTGTCCGTTTTCGCACAGTAGTAACAATTAATATCTTTTAAAACGTTTACCTGTAAAGCGTTTCAGCCTTGGCATACACGTTGAATATTTAATATGCCATTATATTTCATGATCCAACTGTTGATTGTGTTAAATAATAATATGAGGGCTGAATAAAAAATTTATTATGATCACACATTATTTAAAGATTGCTGTACGCAATATGCGCAAGCAAAAAATGTATGCTGTTATAAATGTTGGCGGATTTGCCATTGGCATTGCAGCCTGTTTATTAATTGCTTTATATATACAGCATGAAACGAGTTATGATAATGATAACCCGAATAAAAATAATATCTACAGAATTATTGGTGAGGCTAAACAAAATGGCGAAACGCATAGTGGCGTTTCTTTTCCGGCACCAATGGCTAAAGCTTTGTTAAACGATTTCCCTGAAGTGCAAAAAGTTAGCCGCACCATGAGCAGTGAATTGTTTGGAGGCGCCAATAACCAGGTACGCAGAACAGATAAACAGGATGATACTTATGAATCAGGTTTTTGTTTTGCCGATAGTTCAATGCTTGACATTCTGAACGTGCACATGATTTATGGCAACAGGCAAACGGCTTTATCAGAACCTAATTCAATAGTTATTAGTAAGAGCATGGCAGATAAATATTTTTCTAATGAAAACCCTGTTGGTAAGACATTGGTATTTAATGATAACACGAAAAACCTTATAAAGATTGGTGGTGTTATGCAGGATTTTCCAACTAATTCTCATTTGCAGTACCGCGGCTTTATTTCTCTTTCAGGAATTAATTTTTTTGATGGCGAGCAGGATACATGGATGGCGAGCAACTATCAGATTTATCTGCAGCTAAAACCACATGTAAATATTGAAGCATTCAATAAAAAAATTACGGCTGATGTAATAGATAAGTACATGGTTCCTGCAATGATTGCAAAAGGTCAAAAAAATGTAAAGGAAATTTTTAAAGGCGCTCGGTTGTACCTGCAACCGCTTACAGATATTCACCTGCGTTCTTACAACATTCAGGAAGATAATACAAAGCATGGCGACATACGATATATTTATATGTTCGCTGCCATCGCTGTATTTATTTTAATATTGGCATGTATTAATTTCCTGAATCTTTCTACTGCACGTTCTGCTAACCGCGCCAAAGAAGTTGGCTTAAGAAAGGTAATTGGCTCAAGCCGCAATAATCTTATCAAACAATTTCTTACTGAATCAATGTTGTATAGTTTTCTTTCTTTTTTTATAGGAATGATTATAGCCATGCTGGTATTACCTGCATTTAATAATGCTGCGGGCATTCGGTTCTCTATGCCCTGGAATGAATGGTGGCTGCTACCCTCTCTTATTGCTGCTGCCTTTTTAATTGGCTTGATTGCCGGGTTATATCCAGCGTTTTATTTATCTTATTTCAAGCCCATCAACACACTTAAAGGCAATCTTAGTTTAGGAAGCAAAAATGCAGGGTTACGCAGCACGCTGGTGGTTGTACAATTCACTATTTCTATCGTGTTGCTTATCGGCACTTCTGTTATTTATAAGCAAATGCAATACATACTTAATTCAAAAATTGGTTTTAATAAAGATGAAGTTATAATGATACAAGGCGCCGATGCTTTGCGTAATCAAACTGCGTCTTTTAAAAATGAATTAATGCATTTGTCTTTTGTAAAAAATGTAAGTGTAAGTGATTTTTTGCCGGTTGACGGAACAAAAAGAAATGGTAATACATTTCGTGAAAAAGGCAAAGATGATCAAAACATACAAACGCAACATTGGATAGTAGATGAAAATTATATTCAAACACTTGGCATGAAACTCATTGCAGGAAGAAATTTCTCTAAAGATTTTAGTACAGATTCTATCTCCACTGTTATTAATCAAGCCATGGCAGATAAACTTGGTTATAAAAATCCATTGGGAAAAATAATTGTAAATGATGGTGGCGAGCATCTAACTATAATTGGAGTGGTTGATAATTTTTATTTTGAAACTATAAAGCAACAGGTAAATCCGTTACTTATGGTGCTGGGCAGCAGCAATAGCATTATTTCTGTAAAAGTGAACGCTGCTGATATGAAGGCAGCAATTGCTTCAATTAATAATACATGGAAAAAGTTTCTGCCCAACCAGCCTTTGCGCTATAATTTTCTCGACCAAAGTTATGCAGCCATGTATGCTGATGTGCAGCGCATGCAATACATGTTCACCGGCTTTGCAATACTCGCGATAATTGTTGCCTGCCTTGGTTTGTTTGCGCTTGCAGCTTTCATGGCAGAGCAACGCAGTAAAGAAGTAAGCATACGAAAAGTATTAGGTGCATCCGTTGCAAACTTATTCGCATTGCTTACCGGCAATTTTATAAAACTTGTTTGTATATCATTAATTATAGCTGTTCCCCTGGGGTGGCTGTTAATGAATAAATGGTTGCAGGATTATGTTTATCGCATTAAAATAACGTGGGACGTATTTGCGAAGGCAGGCATTGCAGTTGTACTTATTGCATTATTTACTATTTGCTGGCAGGCAATAAAAGCTGCTATTGTAAACCCAATAAAGAGTTTAAGAACTGAATAAAACCATTGGCGATTGACTGTTGGCTAATAGCGGAAGGCTAACAATCAACAGTTTACTTAACTAATAACTTAAAACTTGTTTTATGCTTAAAATTTTTTTTAAAATTGCCTGGAGAAATATTTTACGAAACAAAGCTTTTTCTATAATCAACATCGCAGGCCTGGCAATTGGCATTGCTGCAAGCCTTATCATTTTTACAGTAGTTCATTATGAATTAAGCTATGATAAATTTCAACCAGGTTTTAAAAACATTTACCGCATTGTAACGCAGGATAAATATGCAGATGGCTTTACATATAATCCCGGTGTTCCGGGTGCAGCACTTGAAGCATTACGTTCAAAAATGCCTGATGTTACGTTTGCCCTCATCAATTCAAATTACGGGAGCCAAATAACTGTAAATACTACATCTAACAATTCAACCAATAAAAAATTTATAGAAAGCAGTAGTATCTTCTTTTGCGAGTCCGGCTTTTTTAACGTGTTTAATTACCCATGGCTTGCAGGTAGTGCAAGTGTTTTAAATGAGCCAAACACAGTTGTGCTTTCAAAAAAAATTGCTGAAAAATATTTTGGCGGCTGGCAAAATGCAATCAATAAAACTATTACGCTCGATAACAACATTCAATTGAAAGTAGCTGGCATTCTTAAAGATGTTCCTTTAAATTCTGATTTCCCATTGGGCGTTCTGATTTCTTTTCCGACAATGAAAAGAAATGCAGAAGCATATAATTATAATGATGACTGGAATTCACTTTCCAGCAACTTACAGGTGTATGCATTGCTGCCTTCAAATGTTAGTTTAACAAGCTTTAATAATCGTTTAAGCAGTTTTAATAAAGAACATTACACAATTAGGGATGCATCGTTAAGAATGAACATTGTGCAACCTTTAAGCGATTTGCATTTCAATAATCATTTTGAAACGTTTGGTGACCATACAACCAGCACTTCCACCTTATTAACATTATCACTAATCGGCATCTTTATAATCATTATGGCATGCATCAATTTTATAAATCTTGCTACGGCACAAGCGGTTGGCAGGTCAAAAGAAGTAGGCATAAGAAAAGTGTTGGGCAGCAACCGGCTTCAGCTTTTTACACAGGTTATGAATGAAACGGCATTGATTGTATTGCTATCAGTTGTACTTGCTTTTATTATCGCCGCATTGTGTTTGCCTTATATAAAAAACATTGCATCCATACAAGAAAACTTAAGTCTTATCAATGCACGAACTATCCTGTTTATTTTTGCGCTGATTATAATTGTCACCTTGCTTTCTGGCTTATATCCATCTTTAGTATTATCAGGTTACAATCCTTCACTGGCATTAAAGAATAAAATCACATCTGCAAATATTGGAGGCATTTCGTTGCGCAGGGCATTAGTAATAATGCAATTTGCCATTTCACAGGTATTGATAATATCAACCATCATCGCCATTAGCCAAATGAATTTTGTAAACCACGCAGACCTTGGCTTTAATAAAGAAGCCGTGTTTTTAATATCAGCTACTACTGATAGTACAATTGTTTCAAGAATGCCGGCATTTAAGCAACAGCTTTTACAAACGCAGGGCGTGCAATCGGTAAGCTTTACTACCGATGCGCCTTCTTCTGATAATACATGGAGTTCAAACTTTGCTTTCAATCATAAAGAAGACGAAAATTTTCCTGTGAGTTTAAAGTTTGCTGATGAGGATTATTTAAAAACATTTGGTTTGAATTTAGCAGCCGGAAGGTTTTATAATAAAAGTGATACGATGAATGAAATTGTCATTAACGAAACTTTACTGCATAAGTTAGGTTTGCAAAATCCGCAGGACGCTATTAATAAAGACATTCGCCTGGGAAGCAATGACTGGAAAAAAATTGTTGGTGTTGTAAAAGATTACAAAACACGTTCTTTAAAGCGAGATATTCAGCCGATATTAATGGCAGAGAATCATAAATATTATGGGTTAACAGCAATTAAACTACGCACGTCTAATCTTATTCAAACACAAAAAAATATCCAGGATTTATGGAATGGATTTTTCCCGGAGTATGCTTATACAAGCAGTTTTATGGATGAGAATATTGCAAAGTTTTATCAACAGGAAACACAACTTGAATTGCTTTATAAAATTTTTGCGGGACTTGCTATTTTTATTTCATGCCTCGGATTATATGGTTTGGTTTCTTTTATGGCCGTTCAAAGAACAAAAGAAGTAGGCATACGTAAAGTACTTGGTGCTTCAATAGTGCATATTGTGTATTTGTTTTCAAAAGAGTTTACAATTTTAATTTTCATTGCATTTATAATTGCAGCTCCGCTTGCTTATTATATTATGCATGCATGGCTTAACGGTTTTGTTTACAGAATAAATATTACGGTTTGGGTTTTTATACTGGCAATAATCGGCTCAGTAGCTATTGCATTAATAACGGTTGGGTATAAATCTTTTCGTGCTGCGATGATTGACCCTGTGAAAAGTTTAAGAAGCGAATAATTGATGGATGGCTTTGTTAAGTTAACAGCAATGTTTTTATTTGCAATAATACTTGCTCAATAATCACTTTAAAAACTAAATATGAGAACGGTAAAAAATTTACTGCTTGGTATTATTTTATTGACCCCATTTTCTTTTACTTTTTCGCAATTAAAAAAAGACGGAATGCCGCCTTCGAAAGTTGATAATTCATTAGACAGTGCGGTGGTGAATTACAAAAAACAACAGCGTTCCATTACGTATGGTTCTGTAACGGTAGAAGGCAAGCCCATCAGTTACCAGGCAGTTGCCGGCAGCCTTGTATTTAAAAACAGTTCTGATACGCCGCTCATCAGCATGTCTTATGATGCCTATTTTAAAACGAGTGATGATGCTTCGCAGAGGCCAATCACTTTTATTTATAATGGCGGGCC
>CAHJWK010000112.1 GCA_903642275.1 Chitinophagaceae bacterium | reverse complement strand
GCAATGCCATTTCTTTACCTGAACGTTTTTATTTTATCGAAGGCACGCTAACACAGGAATACAGTCGTATCAATCAACATAGAATGAAGCCTTATCATCGCCTTGACTTTGCAGCAACATATACACCACAACATAAGAAGCCAAGAAAGTATAACGATAACTGGGTGTTTAGTGTGTACAATGTTTACAGCCGTAACAATCCTTACTTTTACTATTTTGACCAGGATGGAAGCGTAGCAAACGGCACATTAAAAATTGTTGCAAAACAGGTTTCATTATTTCCGGTTATACCAACCGTAACATGGAATGTGCATTTTTAATTTGTATGATAAGAAAAGACTTGGCGCAGTGATTGCTTTAATGTTTATAAATAATTTTTATGGAAAACGATAAAGCAAAAAACAGCGAACCAACACCTAAAAACATTAAAAAAGCAAATGCCGGTTATAATCCTGCAGACCGAGATTTTCAACGCACTGAAGAAGATGTTGATAATATAGATAAATCTGAAAAAGAAGAATTGAAAAAACGAAATGAGCGTTTGGAGAAAGCCACTACAACTCCTAATAAAGACAGGGTAAGTTAAATTTAAAGGTCACATGCTTGTGACCTTTAAATTTTTCTATGAAGAAACCCATAGCTTAGCCAGCGCAATATCTGCTATTGAAAATCCTTTACATTCTCCCGGTAAAAATATTCCAACTGCATCTGTAACTCTTTTTACTGCTGTTTGGTCTGTAACAATTGCAATACGATGCCATTTTGTAAAATATTTTAAGCCTGCTTTAATATCATTAAGCCAGGCACCAATAGTAAAATTGGAGACATTGGTTTCAAGAAAAATTAGCAAACTAACCTTACCAAATTTTTTGTTAACCGCTTCAAGCGCTGGTAACATAACCAGCTTATAATCTTCTTCAGTAACTGCATTTATCGCACGTACACCAACAACCGTTTCCGGTAAATCTTCTAATAGTTGTAACATAATTCTGATTGAAATATAAAGTTATACCTAACTTTTTTTAGCTGCTTTCTTTGCAACTTTTTTAACTGCTTTTTTTGGAGCCGCTTTTTTACTAGACTTCTTTGCAGCTTTTTTTGCGTTAGGGTTTGGCGGAACTTTTCCACCGGCTTTTCTTGCTTCAGATAAACCTATTGCAATTGCCTGTTTTGGGTTAGTAACCTTCTTTGCGCTTTTACCACTTTTAAGTTTACCGCTTTCCATTTCTTTCATAGACGCTTCAACTTTTTGCTGCGCTTTTTTTCCATACTTTGCCATCATTTTAAATTTAATGATTAATAATTGTTGATAAACACAAAATATACGCCATCAAATTTATCTGTATGGAATATTCTGAAACTTACCATTGGTAATTTTTATATGCTCATGTGTAACATCAATAGTATAGCTAAAATAAAAATCACCACTTATAATTTGTTTTATTTTATCAGTTGATGTAATGTTTATATTACCGTTATAACCAAGCGCATAATCCTGTGAAGAAAAAATATATAATGCCGGTGAACCGAATGATACTACAAGTACATTACTATACACAAATGAGTTATCCGCATCAAGAAATTTCAACCTGTAATAAACTTTTGTTGCAAACGGGTCAGTTAATATTGGCTTTTCACTGAAGGTATAAGAATGATTGCCCGTTCCATGTGCGGAAATGGTCTCTATGTTGATAAAATCAGCACCGTCATAACTTCTTTCTACCTGGATAAAACTTGTCTGGTCTTCATTAATTGTTTGAAAATTTAATGTTATGTAATTGCTGTCAGGCACATCAACCTTCGCAGTAAATGATGCTAACGTTTGTTTAAAAGTAATTGCAGAAACGGTATCATTCTCAGAGTGTAAAAAAATATAACTGCTGTCATTCTTTTTTGCTTCAATGGAAAAATATCCTGCCAAAGGTGGAGCATTTACCGATAAACGTATAGCGAAAACTGAATCAGCCTGCCAATGTATTCCATTAATATCCGCTTCAAATAAAGGTTTGTCTGGAGATGGTGAATCTGTTTTTTTCTTACAGCTAATTCCAATCACCAATAAAACACACACTTTTAAAAACTGCCGCATAAAAGTTTTTATAAAGATAAAATAATTACAGATGTTATCTTGCACACTGCATGTTTCAATCAAAAAATTATCAATCAAAAAAAAACATTATTGTTGGCAGAAACCCGGTTGTTGAAGCATTAAAACAAAATCTCAACATAGATAAAATATTGTTGTTTAAGAATGCTTCAGGCGATGTGATTGGTGAAATCAGAAGCCTTGCTGCAGCACAAAATATTACAATACAATACGTGCCGAACGAAAAGCTAAACAGCTTAACCAACATTAACCACCAAGGCATACTTGCCTTTCGTTCAGCAATACAGTACCAGGATTTGCAGAAGGTGATTGATTTTATAAATGATAAAGGCGAAACAGCTTTGTTTATTATGCTTGATGGCATTACTGATGTGCGCAATATTGGCGCAATTGCACGCAGCGCTGTTTGTTACGGTGCGCATGCATTAATAATACCCGATAAAGGTGTTGGCGCTTTTAATGAAGATGCAGTTAAAAGCAGCGCCGGTGCGTTGGAACAATTGAATGTTTGCCGCGTAAACAGTTTATTAAAAGCTGTTGACGATTTGCATTTAAATGGAATTAAAGTTTTTACAAGTGAAATGAAAGCAAAGCAAAAGTTGTATGAATTAAATCTAAACGAGCCTTGTTGCGTGGTAATGGGTGGCGAAGAAAAAGGTGTGCAGCAATATGTATTGAAAGCGGCTGATGCGCATTTCAAAATTCCAATGAACGGCAAGTTTGATTCGCTAAATGTTTCCGTTGCTGCCGGAATAATTTTATATGAAGCAATGAAGCAAAGGAGTTAGAGGTGACTTAAGATAAGTAGATGAATGTATTTTCTGGTATAACAATCATAACAAAATTAAACGCATGAAAAAGCAACAAAGAATAACGCTTTGGATGTTTATGACAATCTTTTTTATAACGACTTTGACTAATGCGCAAACCGTAAATAAATATAACGGCCATGTAATTATTATGCCTGATGAAATAAAATGGAGCGACGGGCCTTTGTCTTTACCAGCCGGAGCAAAAATGATAAAGATGGAAGGCGACCCTAAAGATTCAGGTTTATTTACTATCCGTTTAAAACTTCCTGCCGGTTATAAAATTATGCCTCACTGGCACACAGCTACTGAACATGTAACTGTAATAAATGGTTCTTTTTACATGGGTGCAGGTGAAAAACTTGATGAAAATAACGCCATGAAAATCCCAACCGGTGGCTTTGTGATGATGCTTACAGGTACACGCCACTTTGGTTTTACGAAGAGCGGTTGTATCATACAGATTAATGGTATAGGGCCATGGAAAGTAAACTATGTTAATGCAGATGATGACCCGAGAAATACAAAGAAAAATTGATTAAAAAGGATTGATTATAATTCGCAGCGCATTATATAGTCATGTAAAATATAACCACTACCAATATCAATATTTTCTTCGCTGATTACTTTAAAACCAAGATGTTCATAAAAATACTTTGCTTTATTATCACGTTTAACATTCAGTAACAAAGCACTTGCGTTTTGTTGCTTAACAGCATTTATAACATAATTTATAAGTGTTTTACCAATTGATTTCCCCTGCTGATTTGGCAATACATAAATTTTATGCAGCTTGTAAACATCATCTTTCAGCAAGCCATAATCAGCAAAAGCAATTGGTTGTTTATCTTCTTCAGCAATTAAAAAATTGTGGCTTTCATCAAATTGTTTTTGTAATGATGAAACGCTGTAAATCAAGTCCAGCATGTATTTCAATTGATCAGTAGAAAGAAGTTTTCCATAAGTTTCAGGCCATATTTCATGTGCAAGCTGATGAATAGTTTTAATATCATTTTTTGTTGCGTCTCGAATAGTTATGCTTGAAGGTTCAGGCATTAATTTAAATTATTAAGGCTTTCTTCAAGCGTTTTAATTCTTGCTTCTGCATCAGCCTGTTTCTTTTTTTCAAGCGCAACAACTTCCGGGTTTGCATTTTGTACAAACCGTTCATTACTTAATTTTTTTTGTACTGATTGAAGAAAGTTGCGTTGATAAGATAAATCTTTTTCTAATTGGTTTTTTTCACTAGATATATCAATTTCATTTTCTGATAGTAAAGCAAATACATCACTTCCTATTTGAGTTACGATATAACCTTGTTTAATCAAATTATTAACCTGAAGATTTTTTTTATACTCAATATTTTCAGTATTTAATCTTTGTTCTAAAAGTGACTGCGTCATCTTATGTAATTCAATTTTATCAGATTCTACTAATAACGAAATTTTGTCTTTAGGCTTTAAATTATTTCGGTTTTTTAAATATTGAATTCCAGTAGAGACTTTTTGAATATGCAATCCCCAGTCTAAAATGTCTTTATCAAATTTTATTTTTGAATTTTCACTTTGCTTCACGCACAAGTCATCTTCCTGCTTACTTAATAAATGATAAATTTCTTCCGTAACAAATGGCATAAATGGATGCAATAATTGCATCAGCTCTTCAAAAAAGTATACCGTTTTATTATAAACATTTGAATCAATTGATTCTTCATAATTCGGTTTAACCCATTCTAAATACCAACTGCAGAAATCATCCCATATCAAAGAATAAATTGTTTTTAAAGCTTCGCTTAATTTAAATTGTTGATATAGTTTTTCTATTTCAAGTTTTACTTCATTCAACCTGTTTTCAAACCAAACAACAGCAAAATTTTCTGTTAACTGTTTATTGTTTACTGGTGATTGTCTTCCCTCCCACATCTTAACCAGCTTTAGCGCATTCCAAATCTTATTAATAAAAAAGCTGCCTTGTTTTAATGTGCTTTCTTCTTTTACATCAAACAATAAATCATTGCCTGCCGGCGATGAAATAAGAATCCCAAAGCGAACAGCATCTGCTCCGTATTTATCAATCAAGGCAAGCAAATCCGGTGAGTTGCCAAGACTTTTACTCATCTTTCTGCCAAGCTCATCACGCACAATACCGGTAAAATAAACATTGCTGAATGGCTTCTCCTGCTTGTATTCAAATCCACTTATAATCATCCTTGCAACCCAAAAGAAAACAATCTCAGGCGCTGTTACTAATGTTTGTGTTGGATAATAATAATTGATGTCATCATTACCAGGATTTGATATGCCTTTAAAAACTTCTATCGGCCAAAGCCAGGATGAGAACCATGTATCAAGCACATCTTCATCTTGTCGGAGAGTTTCAATTTTTAATTTTGAATTTTTACCTTTTAATTCATCAAGGCTTTCTGCTACATAAACATTTCCATCTTCATCATACCATGCAGGTATTCTTTGTCCCCACCACAACTGTCTGCTGATGCACCAGTCTTTAATATTTTCCATCCAGTATCTATAAGTGTTTACAAACTTTGGAGGAAAGAATTTTATAGTTTCTTCAACAACAGATTTTAATGCAGGCTCACTTAATTTTTTCATGTTCACCCACCATTGCAAACTGAGTCTTGGTTCAACAACGGCATCGCTGCGTTCACTAAAACCAATTTGGTTTTTATAATCCTCAATCTTTACAATGTGCTTTGCGGCATTAAGTTCTTCAACAATTTTTTTGCGTGCTTCAAACCTGTCATCACCAACAAACAGTTGCGCAGCTTCACTCATCGTTCCATTATCATTCAGAATATTTATAACATCAAGATTATATTTTTTGCCGATGTTATAATCGTTTACATCATGCGCCGGCGTAATTTTTAATGCGCCTGTTCCAAATTCCATCTCTACATAATCATCTGCAATAATTGGTATGCGACGGTTGATTAAAGGAACCAATGCAGTTTTGCCAACCAGTTTTTTATATCGTTCATCTTTTGGATTAACAGCAATGGCTGTATCACCTAAAATCGTTTCAGGGCGAACAGTTGCAATTGTTATAAAATTATCAGTTGAGATATCATATAAGCCAATTCCACTTTCATGCAAGACAGTATATCTAACATAATATAATTTGCTGTTTACTTCTTTATAAATTACTTCTTCATCGCTTAATGCAGTCTTTGCTTTTACATCCCAATGTATCATGCGCTCACCGCGATATATCCAGCCTTTTTTATACAAGTCAACAAACACTTTTATAACGCTTTTATAATAGTGTTCATCCATTGTAAACGTGGTGCGTTCCCAATCTGCACTACAGCCAATTTTCTTTAGTTGCTCTAAAATTATTCCTCCATACTTTTCTTTCCATTGCCATGCATATCTTAAAAATTCTTCGCGGCTTAACGATGCTTTAGTAATACCTTGTTCACGTAACATCTGCACCACTTTTGCTTCCGTAGCAATAGAAGCATGGTCTGTTCCAGGAACCCAGCATGCGTTTTTTCCATGCATGCGTGCATTGCGGATTAATACATCCTGGATTGTATTATTCAAAACATGACCCATATGCAAAATGCCGGTAACATTTGGTGGTGGCATTACGATTGTATATGATTCACGGTCATCAGGTGTACTGCTGAAATATTTTTTTTCAAGCCAATGCTTATACCATTTTGCTTCTGCTGATTGATGTTCAAAATTTTTAGATAGTTCCATTAAAATTGCAAATTCTAAGTATTAGTTTATAAGTATTCGCGCAAAAATAACTTTTATGCAAAGAAATATTTTCGCAGAGAAAATGCAGATTTCTTTTTCGTTTTAATTTTTAATTTTTACTTTGTAATGAGTGTACGCAATCGTTGATATAGAAACCACCGGCAGCCATCCTGATAAAAATGGAATAACCGAAATTGCTATTGTATTGCATAACGGCAAAGAAGTGGAAGGCCGTTTTGAAACACTGATAAATCCCGGCATAAATATTCCACATTTCATTAGTTATTTAACCGGTATTACAAATGATATTGTTGCCGCAGCACCTGCTTTTTCTGATGTGGCAGCACGCATCTTTAATTTGCTGAACAACCGCATTTTTATTGCGCACAACGTAAACTTCGATTACACATTTATCCGCCATCATTTAATGGATAGCGGCTTTCACTGGATGCCTAAAAAATTATGTACACTTAAGTTAAGCCGCAAAGCTTTTCCCGGTTTAGCTAAATATGGATTAGGACATTTATGCAATACGTTTAACATACTTATTGAAAACAGGCATCGTGCAGGCGGCGATGCTGCTGCTACTACAATCTTGTTTGAAAAGATTTTAAATGAAGGTGGTGAAGCACTGATAAAAGATTTTTTAAAGAAAGAAAATCATGAGCAGATATTGCCGCCGAATCTTTCAAAAGAAAATATTCATAAGCTGCCTTATGTGCCTGGTGTATATTATTTTCATGATGCAAGAGGAAAAATAATTTATGTAGGTAAAGCAAAGTGTTTAAAGAAAAGAGTACTAAGCCATTTTTCAGGATTGAACGCAGGCAGAAGAAGACAGGAATTTTTGCGCAACATTCATGAAGTAACATTTACTGAATGCCCGACTGAGTTTACTGCATTTATTCTTGAGAGCATCGAGATAAAAAAATACTGGCCGGAGTATAATTTTAGTCAGAAAAGGGCAGAGCAGTTTTATGGTATTTATTTGTTTGAAGATGCGGTAGGCTATAAACGTTTGGCAATTGATAAAAAGCGTAAACATTCAGAACCCGTTGCCAGCTTTGCTTTGCTCGCTGATGCACACAGAACTTTATGGAAACTTGTAAAAGAATTTGAACTGCATCCTGCGCTTTGTTTTTTAGAAAAGCAATCCTTTATACAAAGAGATACTGAACCATTGATTTATAACCAACGTGTTGATAATGCTATATTATTCCTGAAAAAAAACATGGGCACTTTTGCTATAGTTGAACCACAGGTTTTAGGTAATCAGAAAAGTTGTGTGCTTATAGAAAACGGTAAATTTTATGGCATGGGTTTACTGCCGCCGGACCACATTGCTTATGAAACCATTCATCTCAAAAATTATCTTACTGCTTACCCCGAAAACGAGATGATAAGAACATTGGTTAAGTCTTACATGCAAAGCAATAATACCAACGTAGTACATTTATCCTGATGTTTTATTTACAAGTAATCTTTAGCTTCTATTAATGAAATTTTGATTGAATCAATTTGACTTTTAAAAAAACAGGTTTGCATAAGTTATTACCCGGAACTGTTTCATTACAAAATACTACAGAAGCATTTGAAGAATTCAATCTCAATTACACAAGCAGTTTTTAAACGACTTTCCAACTTTATCATTTCATAATCTTATTCTTTACAAACGGTTTAAACTATTACCGCATTACATTGTTATTTTGCAAAAAAAGATTGCATGCGTATAGGTATTGTTTGTTATCCTACTTATGGCGGAAGTGGTGTATTGGCAACAGAACTTGGAAAGGCACTGGCTGATAAAGGCCATCATGTACATTTCATAACCTACCAGCAACCCGTGCGGCTGAATGTTTTTAATGCAAATATCTTTTATCATGAAGTGCGCGTTCCAACATACCCATTGTTTGATTACCCGCCTTATGAACTTGCACTTGCAAGCACTATGGTTGATGTAATTCAAAACCATGACCTCGATTTGTTACATGTTCATTATGCTATTCCACATGCATCTGCGGCATATATGGCAAAGCAGATTGTTTTAAAAACAGGACGGAATATTCCGGTTATAACAACTTTACATGGAACGGATATAACATTGGTTGGACGCGATAAAACTTATGAACCTGTTGTTACTTTTTCCATAAATGAAAGTGATGCTATTACTGCTGTATCATATAATCTTAAAGAAGAAACGAATAAATTTTTTGCCATCACAAAAGATATAGAAGTAATTGAAAATTTTGTTGATAACAGCCGCTACGATAAAAAGCCGATTGATGCCTTCAGAAAAGTAATTGCCCCAAACGATGAGAAGATTTTAATTCATGCATCCAACTTCAGAAAGATAAAAAGAGTAGGGGATGTAGTAAAGATTTTTGCTGAAGTAAATGCAAAAATTCCTTCAAAATTATTGCTGGTTGGTGATGGGCCTGAACGCCGCAACATGGAAGATCTTGTACGCAAATTACAGGTGTATGATGATGTGCGTTTTTTGGGCAAGCAGGAACAGATTGAAGAAATTTTGCTGGTGAGTGATCTATTTTTATTGCCAAGTGAATATGAAAGTTTTGGTCTTGCTGCTATGGAAGCAATGGCGGCCAATGTTCCTGTTATAAGTTCAGATGCCGGCGGTCTTTCCGAAATAAACATTAACGGTGAAACCGGTTATACAGCTGCTGTTGGTGACGTTAAAACAATGAGTGAATGCGCCATTTATCTTTTATCTGATAATATATTGATGGAGCAATTCAGAAGAAATGCAAAAGCGCAGGCAATGAGATTTGATCTTCAGAATATCGTTCCGCGATATGAAAAACTATACAGTAAATTTTGCAGGATGGTATGTGAAGCTTGAAGTGTACAGGTGCTGATCGCCGGTTTTGTTTTCTTGATAAGCTATTCGCGTCTGTAGATTGCTTATTTTGCTGCCGCGATAAGGCATCTCCGTTCGTGGATTGCTCATTTTACTTCCCTGATAAGCCATTCCCGTCCATATAACGCTCATTTTACTTGCAGATTAGTAATCATTGAGTCAATCTTTCTTCCGCCCAGCCATAACAAACTTTGAATTATTAACCTGTTTTGATCAGCATTGCCAAATGTTGAAGACAATTGCCTGTTCGTGCCGCCATCATAATCCATATCATTATGACCTATATTCATGTAGATCATTTTATACTTTGTGTTCGTCCATACAACAGGATAATAGCCATGGTGCCATATTTCGTTTGGCTTTGGCCCGTTGCCTAAAGGAAAGCTTGAACTATCAATCGAAACAAGAATTTTTATACCAGGATTTTTGCGCAGGTCATTTTCCCAACGATACCATTCATTGGGCTGCGATTTAAATGTATGCGGTAAATTTTTTAATGCAGGAAACGTACTGTCTTCAACTTTTAATATAGCTGATGTGGGATGCCAGGTGTTGCTTACATATTGTCCAGAACCAAGAAACTCATTATGATACCAATTCCAATCCTGGTTAAAAGCAGAAGGCGTTAAAGCAAAAGCAGAGAAATGAAAACCCATCCATGCACCGCCACGCTTGATGTATCTTTCAAAAAACAATCGCTGCAAAGAATTTTCAGGCCTTGTATCTAAAAAAATCACCACTTTGTAATGCGAAAGAAATTCATCATTCAAGTTATTCCAGTTGTTGGTTGAATCATAAATAAAATTATTTTCAGCCGCAATTTTCGGGAACCATTTATTGGCTTCATGCACAAAACTTATGTGCGCCAAATCTTCCTTAGCTGTAAAGAAAGCAATCACTTTAAACGGTTTTTCTTTTTGTGCCCTTACATCAGCACATAAAAAAATAAGAGCCATTAAACCTATTATTCTTGTTTTTCTAAAATTGAATATGTTCATAAATCAGTTTAGTAATTCTTTCACTGACTTATATAAATTTTCTTTTGTAAAAGGCTTTTCAAGAAATTTATCAGCGCCGTTATCAAGCGCAAGGTTTTTCGCAGCACCGGAAAATCCTGAGATCATCACAATCTTTACATCAGGGTAATGCTGTTTAATAAAGCTTATAAAATCAACGCCCATTCCATCAGTTAATTTATTATCAAGAATTACAACTGAAGGCTTTTCGCCGTTAAGATATTCTTTAGCTGCGGAAATAGATTTTACATGGTCAAGTTCCATCTCTTTACTTGTAAGCATAATGTTCATTAATAAACACATGTCTGCTTCATCTTCTATAATCAGAACTTTCTTTGCTTTGTTCTTTTGTGTTGTTGCCTGTGCCATTATCTTATGTTTTGATTAGTTTATCGTATCGCAAATATCTGTACAAAAACAATTTCAAAACATAATCAATTATCAAAATGCTTATTTTCACTTTACAAAAATAATTGCATGGGTAACCCGCTGTTCCGTACCAAAAACATTGATAAAATTTTACGTGATGCAGAAACAATGGAAGGAGACCCACATGCAGGCACCGGCCTTAAACGTGTGCTGACATTAAAGGATCTTACTTTCTTTGGAATTGCAGCAATAATTGGTGCAGGCAGTTTTAGCAGTCTTGGGCAGGCATGCTATAATGGTGGCCCTGGTGTTGTTGTATTGTTTATTATCTGTGCAGTTGCCTGTGGGTTTACCGCGTTATGTTATTCTGAATTTGCAAGCCGCATCCCCGTTGCCGGCAGCGCTTATACGTATGCGTATGCATCGTTCGGGGAGTTGTTTGCATGGATAATTGGCTGGGCACTTATTATGGAATATTCTATCGGCAACATCTATGTTGCTTTTTCATGGAGTGATTATTTTACCTTATTCATGAGCCGCATCGGCATCCATATTCCTGATTTTTTAACCTGCAGTTATATGGAAGCGCATGGTGCTGTTATTGCAAATGCAGGTGTTTCACTTTCATCATTAACATCAGACACAAAAGAATTAATTAATGCCTGGAACCATGCGCCTGTTATAGGTGGCTTGAGAATAATTTTTGATATGCCCGCACTTATTATTTGCATGCTGATTACAACACTTGTATATGTTGGCGTTAAGGAATCAAGGAACTTTAGTAATGTAATGGTGATATTAAAGCTTTGCATTATTGTGCTGGTAATTGCGGTGGGCGCCTATTACATAAACCCTGCGAATTGGACGCCTTTAAACCCAGCAGGTGTACGTTCATTTATGCCGAATGGTTTTAGTGGTGTAATGCGTGCCGTAAGCGGTGTATTCTTTGCCTACATTGGTTTTGATGCCATAAGTGTGATGGCTGAAGAAAGTAAAAACCCGCAACGTGATCTGCCACGCAGCATGATACTTTCCTTGGTGATTTGTACGGTTGTGTACATTTTGCTTACATTGGTATTAACCGGCGTAGTGAGCTATGAGAAATTTAATAATGTAGGCGATCCGCTTGCCAAAATTTTTGAAGAAAGTAATGTTGGATGGATGCAGTTTCTCGTTTCAATGGCTGCCGTAATAGCAATGACAAGTGTGTTGCTGGTGTTTCAAATGGGTCAGCCAAGAATATGGATGAGCATGAGCCGGGATGGTTTATTGCCGCCACGTTTTCAAAAGATTCATCCAAAATATCAAACACCATCTTTTGCAACTATCATAACAGGTTTGGTTGTTGGTATTCCGTTATTATTTACAGATAAAGTTTTTGTGCTTGATTTCACCAGCATTGCAACGCTGTTCGCATTCGTTTTAGTTTGTGGTGGCGTGTTGCTTATTCCGCGTAAAGAAAAAGTTCCCGGCAGATTTTCCATTCCATATATTAATGGACGAATAATCTTTCCTGCTATTGTTGTAACAGCACTTATTATACTTATCTTATCAAATAACAATTACGTGAGCAGCCTTTTTCAAATAACGGAAGACAATGCTTCCTTAAATGTTTCAACAATAATATTCTGGATTGTAATGATACTGATTGCAATAGCCTGCTTATTTAATACCTGGTCACTTATACCGTTGCTTGGTTTATCAAGTTGTCTTTACTTATTAACCGGTATGACCGGAATGAACTGGGCATGGTTTGCATCATGGCTGGTGATAGGCCTTATTATTTATTTTTTATATGGGTACAGAAAGAGCAAACTGAATGTTTAAGCATTATTCATTCCATCTAAAACTATTTTTTTCTAACCCTGCGAGGTCAAGTACACGGTTAACAACAGTTGCTGCAACTTCTTCAACAGATGTTGGCTTACTGTAAAAAGATGGAGTGGCAGGGCAAATAATGCCACCGGCCAAAGTAATGGTTTCCATATTTTTTATATGAATCAGGTTATAAGGTGTATCTCTTACAACCAATATAAGTTTTCTTCTTTCTTTTAAAATAACATCGGCTGCACGGGTTGTAAGATCATCACTTATACCATTTGCAATTCTGCCTAACGTTCCCATGCTGCACGGTACTATAATCATTATATTATATTGTGCAGAGCCTGATGCAAAAGGTGCAGTAAAATCATATTTATCATATTGAGTAATTGGATAATCATTATAAATTTTATTATTCAGTTCATATTCCCATATTTGCTTTGCATTACTGCTTAATATTAATCCGGTTTCACTCCACTGTTCTTTTAAGCCCATTAAATTATCAAGTAACAGGTTTGCATAAATAGCACCGCTTGCTCCGGTTACTGCCACTACTATTTTATTTTTCATACAGCTAACAAATTTATTTGTATTAAGTGATAATAAATAAATGGAACATTTCTTGAATATGAAATAAAATTTAAAAATAAAATTGGGAAAAGTTGTTGCTTTAAAGAAAATAACTAATTTACAACCCCAATTAAAAACTAAAATTCATCGCTTGCTGGGGTAATGATGAATGACTTAAATTATTAAACAAAAAATTAAAAATCTAAAATCAATTTTGTTATGGCAGAAACAAAACCTACTGTTACGGCAACCTCAAGAAGCATTTCTTCAGTACAGCCAAAAAGATCACGTAATTCTATTTCGTGGCTTGCGCCGTTAGTTTGTATTATACTTGGCTATATTATATGGCGTTTTGTTATTGGTAATTCATCAAACTTTGACCGCCCTGATCCTGCTGGTGGTTTCTGGCCAAATCATGAAGGACCA
>CAHJWK010000111.1 GCA_903642275.1 Chitinophagaceae bacterium | reverse complement strand
GGAACATGGTCAATAGTAAATGGTACAGGTTCAGCTACTATCACACAGGGCGGAGTAGTAACCGGTTCAACAGCAGGCAGTGTAACAGTTAAATACACCGTTACCAACACCTGCGGTTCAGCTTCAGCTACTGCATCCCTCACTGTTAACGGTACACCAACGGTAGCAGCGATAGGCGGCGGGGCATCATCAGTATGCGCAGGTGCATCAACACCGGCATTCACAGATGCAACAGCAGGCGGAACATGGTCAATAGTAAATGGTACAGGTTCAGCTACTATCACACAGGGCGGAGTAGTAACCGGTTCAACAGCAGGTTCAGTAGCGGTTAAGTACACAATTGCTAATAGTTGCGGCACATACTCAGTTACTAAACCACTTACCGTAAATGGCCCTCCAACCGTAACAGAAATACAGGGCGGAGCAACCAGCGTTTGCGTTGGAGCATCAACACCTGCCTTTACGGATGCGACATCAGGCGGAACATGGTCAATAGTAAATGGTACAGGTTCAGCTACGATAACATCAGGTGGAGTGGTAACCGGTTCAACAGCAGGCAGTGTAACGGTTAAATACACAGTAACGAACAGTTGCGGAGCAGCATCTGCTACCAGATCACTTACTGTAAATGGTGCGCCTAATGCAGGTACAATAAGCGGAATATCGTCAACAATATGTATTAACTCAACTTCTACATTTGCCAGCAACGGTACATCCGGCGGTACATGGAGCAGCACAAATACTACCGTTATGACGATAAACGCAAGCACAGGCGCAGCTACTGCACATGCCGTGGGTACAACGACTATTAAATATACCGTAACAAATAACTGCGGTATATCAACAGCAAGTAAGAATGTACAGGTTGCGGCAGACACGAAGTCTCCAACCGTGGCATGTCCTGGCAATATTTCACAAAATGCAACGGGTAATAATTGCAACAAGAGCATTTCAGTAAATAATCCATCATTAAATGATAATTGCGGCGTGCAAACATTAACCTGGAAAATGACCGGTGCTACAATTACAAATTCACCATCAACAGGCATTAACTATGTAGGCACAAAGACCTTTAATGTAGGTACAACCACTGTTATGTACACCGCTACAGATGCAGCCGGTAATACAGCAACATGTTCATTTACCGTGACAGTTGTAAATCCTAATTGTAGTGCTTCACTTGCAATTGCCGAAAAGTTGCCGGAACCATTTAATGTAAAGATTATGAATAATCCAAGTTTGATTGGTACAGACTTTATACTGCAGGCGCAAAGCGACAAAACAGATCTTATAACAATAAAAGTTGTAAACATGTTAGGCGCAGAAGTTTACCAGACAAAAGGATCAACCAACCAGACGTACAGATTTGGCGCACTGTTTATATCAGGCATGTACATCGTTGAAGTGTTACATAACAATGAAGTAACAACTTATAAAATTGTGAAGGGAGGATAGTAAAAATTAAAATATTAGATTAAAGAGGCTGTTTCGGCAGCCTCTTTTTATTTACGTAGGGTATTCAGAGAGACATTTTGGGCATCGGAGCTACATCTTCAGGCTTCTGAAAGAGATTTTTAGGCTTCACAAGCATATCTTAAAGCCTTAGAAGGATATCTTGAGGCATCTGAGGCATATCTTCAGGCTTCGAAACGATTTCTTTAGGCATTAGAAGGATATAATTAGGCAGCAGAAGTATATCTTTAGGCGTAAAACAAATTTTAGTTTTAAAAATCTTTCTAATACTACTTTTTTGAAAAACCTACAACATTATATATTAAGGTAGATTGACATTCAATATCTTTTGTACATCCTAATAATTTTTCTTCTTTAGGTTTCAAATCATAAGCGGTTACCGTGGCAACGTTGGTTTTAAAATTGAATAGCAAAATCAATACCTTATATGTATTTATTTCGTTTGTATTTTCCAGGTAGATTTTTATGCCGCTGCAATTGCAGGCTCTATTCATGTATAAGGATTCTCGGGTAAATACCGGTATCCCGGTACCCGCCGGCGTCAGTATTGTAGGCACAGGTTTAGGGTTATTTTTCTTGTACGTATTAAACTGGCTTAAGAAATCAGTGTAAGAACAACCTGCAAACTTCCAGGCATCGTACCAACTATCCATTTCCGCAATTTTTGGTTCTCTTTCAAATACAGCACTAAATGCACGGCTGATTATTGCCTTTTGTTCCTGCGGATTTTGAATGATGTACAACCTGTAAGCTTCAAGCAAATTTTTATATGATGTTCCGCTGTCAGGAAGTATGCGATTCATCCATTGTTTGGTTATTGTATCGCTGCGGCTTAGCTGGACGCCAAAATAATAATAGTAGGAACGTTGAACAGCAGCAAACTGCAAAGCGAATTTATTTTTAATAAGATTTCTTTGCAGATCAGTTGCTACTACATGATACAAATATGCACCACCTGATTTGGTTGTGCGAATGTTAAAGCAACTGTCTAATTCTTTTTGCGTGCTGTTTCCATACACATCATCGTACGCTTTTTTTATTATGTTTTTTTGAAGCGCAGTACTGTCTTTTATAATTTTTATTTGCGCTGCAACCACATCATTGGCTGTTGCGTTATGTTCGGTTAAATATTGCGTCCAGTTTTTTAACTCTGCATCGGTTGCAACACGTCCATAACATTCAATCCAGGCATCATTAATAATTTTTGTTATATCATCCTGTGCAAAACTTTTAATTATTAAACCAAATAAAAAAAAGCAGATTATAGTAAAATGCTTTTTAATGTACATACTAAATTATTTTATCAAAGTTATTCCTCATAAAATTTTACTTTCTTTTCAATCAAAAATTCTTTTATTATATCTGCGTGAATACACTGCCCCAAATGAATAAACGAATAATCTGAAACTTTTTTGACTTTATTATTCATTAAAATTTCCTTATCAATAAGATCAAAACCTAAATGCAGATGCTTGGTTGAAAATTGCATTCCATAAACAATTCCATTATTGTCGAACAACGGACCACCACTTTGTCCTCTTAACCCAGGAGTACTCATTTCAATTCCAAATACTCTATTTTCTTCGACCAAAAATCTTGTAATCATACCTTCTAAAGGAAATATTGGTGAAATATTAATGCCTGTAGTTGTCCATTCTATATCATCAGTTGCATCATTATATATGAAATTTGTAAACTCAGGAAAAGGAAAACCTAACCTGCAAAGCTGTTTGCCCTGTTTAATTGTTGAAGTATCCTTTTTAAACACTGCATAATTTTTATACAAAAGTTTTTTATAATCATTGAATTTTATAATTGCTAAATCATATTTTGAGTGCGTGTACCATGTAAAACCAGACATCATATCAACACAATCAACAAAAGTGTTTTTTAATTGAATTTCTATTTCCGGGTTTAATTTATATTTTAACTCAAGACCCTTAAGATTTTGCTTATATCTTCCATCCTTTGGGAGTCTGTCACGTTCAATTTTAAAATCGGTATATTTTTTTAATACATTATCTGAATTAGTAAGTAGTTCAATTACGTGTTTGCATGTAAGAGCATATCCATCTTCATTAATAAAAAACAAAGTTGCTGCACCAGGAATAATTTGCTTGCCGGAATACGTTCTTAAAATAGTATGTATGGGTCTTGTAAATTTTGATACGCTTTCAATTGCTTCTATGAACATATATCTTTAGTAAGTAATAAATAAATGTTTAATGATTGCTGGTAAAAATCCATTATTAATAGTTAAACTAAAACAAGCCATAACAAAGCACATTAACAAAAATAATTGATGTTTCAGTACCATTTCATCGGACTTTACTTAAATTAGTTTAAAAGTTAATGTCTCAAAAGCATAAAATTTAAATTGTACTCTAAAGTAAATGAACAAGCATTGAAATGATAATCATTAAACATAAAACTCAAGCTATTTAAATGTAATTGTAATAACTTTACTTTGAGTCATTCTTCAGTACAATAAGACAAATAATGTGAGAAAGGTCTTTTAAATTTTTATCAATTTGATTTTGTTTAGCTTTCAAATCTTGTAAAAAGTTCAGTCCACCCGACGAACATTTTAATTAACTTTTACTTAAGCCCTAAAGAATCGACGAGTTGCGGGCTTTTTAATTTTACACTTTACCGCATTTTACCTATTCTCTCATTGTTTATCTCATAGGATTTATGAGATAAACAATGAAATCTTTTTGAGCTTATGAAACGTCTATCTTAGTTATAAGATTGACTTTATGAGGGCTATCTCAAATATTTTTCTGGTAATACTGAGGAGTAGAAAATTTTAACTAAAAGTGAAGCATGAAAACTAAACAAACATTTGGTGTGCGCTTTATTGAACTGCCTAAAGTAAACAATTAAAATGAGGCTTACATCTATGCCCGAATTACAATTTCAAAAAAAGTAATTGACATTTCTCTTAAAAAGATTGTACAGCTCTCGTTGTGGGATTCAAAAGAGAATATGTTACCACTAAAATGCCTGAAGCAAAACAAATTAATAAGTTCATTGATATACTCATTACCGATTAAAGGAGTGTTACCAACAATTGTTACTTGAACATAAAGTAATTAGTCCGCATGCCATTAAAACACTTTATGTAGGCGAAACTAAAGCAGACAATACACTACTTGGATTGATAGATTATCATAACAACATAAAAACTATCTTATCTGGGGCACTCTTAAAAACTATTTCACGAGAAGGAAGTATGTGCATTTATTTCTTGGCTTCAGGCGAGTTCTGGAAACAGATTAAAGCAACCGTTGAAGAAGTGGTTAACGCAAAAATGAATCAAACCATTGTTCAACCACCACATGACCATCTTCCTGAAAAAGCGCTCCTTAAAGCAAGCGGTGTATGTGCCGTATTCCAGATATCAAAGCCAACACTCTACGACTGGCTCAAACAGGAAAAACTTAAAAGCTTCAAGATTAAATCGCGACGGTATTTCTTAAGAACAGACATCGAAAACATGATACTCAATCATGATAAAGCTGCCTTACAAGCAAAGATTTAGTTAATCATTTAAAACAGGAGTTATGATATGTGCAAAAGCTAACAAAGTTGACTTGATTGAATATTTATATTCATTAGGGTTTATACCAATGAAGATAAGAGGCAATGATTACTGGTATGTATTACTTTAAGGGGAAATAAAAAAGCATCCTTTAAAGTAAACAGAAGCAGGAATGTATGGTATGATCACGGAGCCGGAAAAGGAGGCAGTGTAATTGATTTTACCATGCAGTACAGTGAGATAAAATAATAATAGATAGGTCTTAAAAGTTTTATGTTATTGATTTTGTTTCGCGTCCCACCCGACTAATATCTTGTCAAAGATTTTAAAATTACCTGTAAGTGATATTCATTTACAGGTAATTTTTTATTGTAAAATTTATCAGTAAGATATTTCACCAGTGTGCTGCTGCGTGAGTTTAAGCTTTACTTTTCATTGCCTGAAGTTTTATTCTTTCTAAACTTTCTAAAAACATCCAGCCCAATTTTAACGTGACCACCAGCATCTTTTGCCCTTAAGTAAATACTGGCACCTGGCTTATTTGCCTTTTTCTTATCAACTTTATTAAAATCTTCGTCAGAATTATTTTTAAGGTTTGATAAAGGCACTTGGATGGATATATCAGTGTTATTTGCAAAGCTGTAAATGCCTTCAACATACATAGATAACGCTGAAGATTGTATTGACATGCGGTGAATGTACATGTCTCCATTTTGTATATCAAACGTATCTTTTAATTCAGCGAACTGCACATTATCAAGATTACGGTTTTTAAAAACAATCTTTTGTATATTAAGAAAAGGTTCAAAGTTTATAAGGGCTGCATTCTTTAAAGAAAAATATATTTTTCCATTCATGGTGGTTGGTATAAACTTGCCCGCATTATTTATGCCGGCAATAATATTGACTTTTGAATCTATGATGCCACTAATGTTTTTTGAAGTAAGACCCGTCTGGCCAAAATTGTCAAAACTGTAAAACATTTTTTGTACATTGATGTGCTGTAAATCTATGTTGGCGTTTACCTGGTGAGAAACATTGCTTGTCTGCTGAACTTTTGCTGAAAGATTAAAAATGCCATCATCAAATTGTAACGAAGCTTTCTGAATTCCCCAACCATCACTGTTAAATAATAAAACGGCATTTGCATTACCTGCTTTAAAGTTGTGCAATGTTAGCTGTTGTGCTTTAAGATTAATATAAACATCGCCATTTTCAACAGCATTGTCTATTGAACGTGCAGTACCACCGAGGCTGCCGGTTTTCTTTTTTGATGCGGTTACTGAATTTGTACCAAAAAGAGTTATAAAATCTGAAAGATCAACGGCTGGCGAAACGACATTGCAATTCAATGTTGCCTTACCGGCTTCTTTACTTGAGATTCGACTGAGATTATAACCATTAATATTAATTTCAAAGTGATTTGTATTCAGATTGCAACGCAGATTAGTTACCGCTAAATTGTTTCCCGTTAAATTTATATTGCCATTGCAACCTGAAAAAGTCATGTTCTTTGGAACATAAATTACTTTACCATTTTGTATCTGAATTTTTGCATCTAATTGATCAAGCAGCGATGGGTCAGCAATCAATGGACCGTTATATGCGAGATATAATTTTGCATTGCCATCAACAAACCGCAATACATCTGAAGAAAGCGCATCATCCAGTTGCGGGAAAGTACATTGAGAAAAAAATTCAAATTGTATTTTAGGTTTATCAAGATTGGTAACGGCAATATTTTTTCCTTTTAAACCAACCGTTCCCCAACTACTCGTAAACGAGTTTAACTGAACTCTCGAATTTGAATCATCCGGTGCTAAATCAGGATTATATTGATTTGAAAAGCTCCCGGTAAATGAACAGCTATTCAGGTTTAAAACCGGTGTATTCATATTATTGCCTGAAGTAGAAAAATCAATCTTTACAGCCGGATCTCCTTTTTTTGATAATGAACCAGTAAGAGATACAGTAGCATTAAGAGGCTGGTTAAGGTTTATCTTTTGCAATACAGTTCTTGTTTTCGGTTTTAAAGCAGATAAAGCAGCGGCGTAATGTATATTTTCTGTAACCGCTTTGAGATGAAACTGTGATTTGCCAAATTCAAAATTTCCATCAATAAAAAAAGGATGTCCTTGTATTTTGACTTTGGTTTTATTAATAGTAAGCACACTGCCGCTGGTATCAAATTCCAGCTTCCACTTTGCCTGTAATCGTTGATTTTCCAGCCAATATCCCTGCCTCATGTTAAAGCCAAGGCCGCGTAAAAAAAGATCTTCATTAAAAGTGAAATAGTATTTTGAGCCAGAAAAATTCATATCTATATCAGCATTATTAATCTTTGCCTGGTAACGTTTATAGGCTGGAACATCTTCAATTATAAAGCTTACATTATTCAGATTAATATTTTTTAATACAAACGGTTTTTTACTTTCTCTTTTTTGTTTTTGTGATGGCTGAGAACGCAACACGTAGGTATTGGTATATCCGTTAGCATCAGTAAACGTATGAATAACGGCGTTCTTAATTTTAACTGAACTGATGGTTACAGTATTTCCCAATAAATCAATAAGGCCAACTTCAACCACAATCTTATCTGCCTTTAAAAAAGGTGTATGAGAAATTGAATCAGTTATGCTAACATTTTCAAGTGTAAGCCCAAGCTTTGGAAAAGTTTGCCAGACTGTTATATCTGCTTCATTAATCTTTAACTCTCCTAATATTGTTTTCTTAACCTGCGCATTTAAAAAGGCCAGCAACCGATTATGAGATGAATAAAGGTAAATGCTCAAACAGGTAAGCAATAATATATAGGCAGCGAACACACCAACTGCAATGCGTATAATTCGCCTGAATATTTTACTTTTTACAAAGCTTAATTTAAAAAAATTTTTATAGTGCATTCTTTGGTTTTCTGTTTATTTGTTGCCGTTTAAACTGTGTTTCCACGTCTTTTTAAATCTGGTTTTCTAATGGATACTTTTATCGGCTTCCAACGCGCAGATTCTTCATCGCCCAGCACTTTGCCCCACGCATTTAATTCAGGTACATGATCACATATCACTTTGCAAATAGCAACAAAAGGTAAACTTAAAAACATGCCTCCAATACCACAAAGCGTACCACCAATCAGAACGGCGAGTATTGATACCAGTGCATTTAACTGAACGCTTGAACCTATAATTCTCGGCACCAGGAAATTATTATCAATAAACTGTACCACAAAATATACTACCACGCTTAATAAAGTAATAGTTATATCACCTGTATTGCTTAACGTTACAATGGCAGTAAGTATTATTGCAATCAGGCCTCCTATATATGGAATCAAGTTTAAAATTGCACCGATAATACCCAACAAAATAGGATAAGGTGCGCCGATGATTAACAAGCCAATACAATTTAAAACAGCCACGCAGCTTGTTTCAATTACCAGCCCGGTAACATACTTCTGAACAACAAATCTTACTTTGCTAACCACTTTCTGTACCAGTTCAGAATGTTTATCATCAAAGGTTTTGATAATAAACATTATCAAATGTTTTCTGTAATACATCAGTAAAAAAACATAAATGGGTATAAGCCCAATTAACGCAAGTGAAGAACCTACAAAGCCTAAGGTAGTGCCGGCAACTGCTTTTAAGTTTTTAGTGTTTTTTGCATTTTGAATTGCTTGCTGCTGCTGCTGTTGGGAAACATGAAATTTATCAGTTATCCAGTTCTGCGTTGTATCAACAAAACCGGAAAGGTTTTTTTCAACGGCAGGCAGGTCCTGCATAAATTGTTTCACCTGGTAAGAAAGAACACTAAACAAACCAAACAAAACACTCACAGCAATTACCAAACATAAAAGAATAGAAAGAACACGTGGTATCTTTATATGCTCAAATAATCTTTCAAGTGGTTGCAGCAACACAGCAATTAAAAAAGAAAAGCCAAGCGGAATTAATATGTCCTGCCCCAAAAATATTCCATATAAGAACAACCAGGTACCAAGAAGAACCAATGCCAACATTGCATAAAAAGGCAGTTTAATTTTCATTGATAAATTTTAAACGGTTAATGCACATAGTGCTAACAAAAAACGGGCAAATATTATAAGAAGATTAAAAGCTAATAACAAATACGTGATTATTGAAATTATACCAGCAAAGCACTAAGCGTTAAGATCCTGATTAAACTTAATGTTCAATGAATCTAAATATTTTATGTAACATGAGTAAGCTGTTATCATTATTGTGTAAAATTTATTTTAAAAGCAACAGCATATTTGCCTGCTGATTTATTCTGAAGCTTAGATGGCGTTTGTAGTTGAATACCATCATTAGTTATTTTCCAATAAATTTTCTCTTTCGGGGCATCCAGCAATGTTATTTTTTTAATTGCTTTAACGGTTAAATGAAGTACTATATTATTACTTAACAGTACATCAGTATTTGAATCACTCAAGACGTATGCATACATGATTTTTTTGTCTTTTGATTGCAGGTAAATAATATTGTTTTCCTGGTAAGGCGCAAGCGGAACAGTGTTATAAACAGCCTGGCTGTGCAGCTTCATCCATTCTCCGATTTCTTTCAAACGGCTGTAAGCAGTATCGCTAAAATCACCTTCTGGTGATGGGCCAATGTTCAATAAAAGATTGCCCCCTCTTGAAATTATTTTCAGCAATAAGTGTATAAGTTCATTGGTTGATTTATAATGATCGTTCGGAACATAACTCCATGAATCACCCATAGTAATACAGCTTTCCCATGGATGCGCCAGTGGCTCGGCTGGAATCGTCTGTTCAGGTGTTACATAATTTTCATATTCTCCTGAAACCGTTCTGTCAACCACAAGCAAACCGGGCTGGTAAGTTCTTGCCATCTTTGCAATTTTAGGCATATCAATATCCTGGTTATAAGTAATTTCTTTTTGCCAGTCAACAGACGAATCAATGGTTGAAAGTGGCCGCACCCAACCACCATCAAGCCACAGAATATCAACATTGCCATAACCTGTCATCAGTTCTTTAATCTGGTTGTAAGTATAATTTTTAAATTCATTCCATTTATCAGGATATTTTTTTGGATCATAATTTACATTTCTGTCTTTAGGCGGAAAATATGGCCACCAGTAATATGGACAATGCCAGTCTGGTTTTGAAAAATAAGCACCAATCATCAGGCTGTCTTTTCTGAATGCATTAAAAATTTCTTTGGTAACATTTGCTTTCGGGTTTGACGAAAAAGACGTTTTGGAAGAAGTGATTTTATAATCAGTTTCCTTTGTATCAAACATGCAAAAGCCATCATGATGCTTAGTGGTAAATACAACATATTTCATACCTGCATCTTTTGCTGCAGCAGCCCATTTTTCAGGATTAAATTTTGTCGGGTTGAAAGTGGTTTGCAAATTTTCGTATGCTTTTAAGTAATTAAAATAATCAGCCGCATAAGGTCCGCGGCGTTGTGTCCATCCTTCATCTTCAGGGCAAATACTCCAGCTTTCAACAATGCCCCATTGGCTGTAGGTTCCCCAATGCATTAATAAACCAAATTTCATGTCTTGCCAGTGCGCAAGTTTTTGCTGTACCAATGTATCGGATGGTACAACATATTTGTCTGAAAAATTATGCTGCTGTGTGTATGCTTTTGTAAAAAACAGAACAGCTAAAACAATAAAAATCTTTTTCATATTAGTTGAACTAATGGTTTAATAAGCAGTTTTTCTTTTAGGTTTACTTGTAATTGTTGGCTTCAAAGTAAGGAGATTATATTATAAGTAAACGCGCACACAAATTAAAGTGTAATAGTATTTTCTTTATTAATAAAATGATACTTAATGATTATTTATATGAGCAAGAGGCTTATTCTCAAGAGACATTCGTTTGCAAAGTGTGCTTAAGGTTAAATGAATCATGCAGGTTTTCAGAAACCTTTTTCCTGTATTCTGATGGAGAACTGCCTTTAACTTTCTTAAATGATTTATTAAAACCCGGAGTTGTTTTAAAACCGTTCTTATAAGCAATTTCTGCAATCGTCATATCCGTATTTAACAATGACTGACACGCAAAATTTATTCTTGTACGCTGCAGGAAATCATTAAACTTCTTTCCTGTTTTTTGTTTAAAGTAACGGCAAAAAGATTCAGGAGTAAGATTGCTGATTTTTGCCATTTCGTTTAAAGTGATTTTATTATTATGATTCACATTTATATATTCTAACAAACTATTGAGTCGTCCCGAATCTGCCGGATGTATTATCTCTTGCTTAGAAATAAGCTGCATGTCATTTGTTATGGATATAATATTAAGAATGTAAAGCAAGCATATAAGTTTATCGAGATTTTTTATACCGGGCATTTTTTCAAGCCTGTTAATTATATCTTTTCTTGCATCACCTGTAATTTTAATACCATTCTTTGAACGCTTTAAAAGCTGGTTTAAATAAAAACTGTCTTCCATTTGATAAAAACTATCTGAGAAAATATCAGGGTTAAAATATAAAACAATCGCTTTACATCTTTTGGTGTTGCCTGATAAGTAAAAACTTTTATCGCTCATCCATATATGAGGTGTATGCGACCCGATTAACAAAACTTCACCTTCCTCAAAATCTTCAACCGTGTTACCGATTATTCTTTTGCCAAAACCTTCTTTTATATAAACCAATTCAATTTCGGGGTGATGGTGAAACGGTGAATTAAAATATGCTTCATCTCTTTCTGTGACGTTAATAAGAGATTGGTTTAATTTACTAATATTAGTTGCGATGGATTTCATGGGTACTATTATCTGATATTATCTAATTGTTATATAAAATTAACAATTTGTGAAAACTTTTTAAAAAATTTAAAAAAGTCTTACACCTTTATATTGATGGATGAAAGAAGTTTAAATCTTAAAAAAGAAGTTACAAAAGCTTTATTTTTTAATACTTCATTATCCATAGCAAATCTTAGTATAAATTTTAATAAAAGCATTCCGTTGGTTTTTAAAGCTGTGAATGAATTAATAGAAGAAGGAATAGTAGTTAATTCTGGTTTTGCTTCCTCCACCGGTGGTCGCAGGGCCGTAATTTATTCATTAAAATCCGGTGTAAATTTTATAGTTGCGGTGGCAATGGATCAATGTGTTACAAAAATTGTTTTGCTTGATATTTTTAATAATACAATCGTAGGCACTATTCAAAAAATTCAACTTCAGCTTTCTGGTAACAACGATGCTTTAACGCTCTTGATAAAAGGTATTAGTAGTTTTATAAATGATTGTGCGGATAAAAATAAAATTATAGGTATTGGTATAGGAATGCCTGGATTTGTAGATAGAAAAGAAGGGTTTAATTATTCATTCTTGGAATCGCATAAAAGTATAAGTGATCTTGTGGCTGAAGCTACCGGCTTGCCTGTTTATATTGATAATGATTCAAGCTTAATTGCCCTGGCAGAATTAAAGTTTGGAAACGGCGCTTCGCACAAAAATTCAATGGTGATAAATATTGGTTGGGGTATTGGTTTAGGTATGATACTGAATGGTGAGTTGTTTAGAGGTTTTAACGGCTTTGCAGGAGAATTCAGCCACCTTTCTCTTTTTTCAAACAATAAGCTTTGTTCCTGTGGAAAAATGGGTTGTCTTGAAACAGAGACTTCGTTGTTGGTAATAATTGAGAAGGCAAAGCAAGGTTTACATAATGGCAGAAATTCTGTTTTAAAAGATCAGCTTGATAATGCAGATGCGGAAAGAGCATTTGAGCAGATAGCAAGGGCAGCACAAAAAGGAGATCAGTTTGCAATAGAATTAATTTCTAAAGCAGCTTATGAAATAGGTAGAGGTGTCTCTATATTGATACATCTTTTAAATCCCGAGCTGGTAATACTAAGCGGCAGAGGCGCACTTGCAGCAAGGCTGTGGAAAGTGCCGATGCAACAGGCGATTAATGAACATAGTATTCCCAGGCTTGCAGCACATACGGAAATAGAAATATCATCGCTGTACCAGGAAGCAGAATTAATAGGTGCAGCAGCATTGGTTATGGAGAATTTTGAGGAACTCAATTTGAGTTATTCGAAATCAGGTTTCAGCATTTATGAGAACAATTAAATAAAGTCCCATTTTTCATTTAATAAATCAAACTGTTATGAAGACATTTACACGCTTTTTATTATTTCTTGTTTTTACAACATTTATAACGATTGTCAATGCCCAGGAAAAAAAGACAATTTTAGGTACAGTGCAGGATAGTACAGGTCTGGGAATTCCTGGTGTTTCAGTGAGTTTAACAGGAACTAAGAGCGGTGTTGTTAGTGATGCACAGGGAAATTTTAAAATTTCTGTTCCGCTTTCCGCTACCAGCTTAAAAGTTTCATCAATAGGTTATGCGATTGAGGAAGTACCTATTGGTAGTAATAATTCAGTTCTTGTTACTTTACATAGCGTTGATAAAGCATTAAGCGAAGTAGTGGTAACAGGTTTTGGAGCAAGAAAAGATACAAGAAAATTATCTTACTCTGTAACGGAAGTTAAAGGCTCGGAATTAACGAAAACCAATAACGCGAATATTGTAGATGCTTTACAGGGTAAAGTTGCGGGTGTTTATATAGCACAAGGTGCTGGTGGCCCGTCATCAAGTGCTAAAATACGCATACGCGGTAACTCAAGGTTAGACCCGAATACGCAGCCATTAGTGGTAATTGATGGTGTAATAATAACACCTGGAACAAGCGGTGCAGACTCATGGGGGGTTA
>CAHJWK010000110.1 GCA_903642275.1 Chitinophagaceae bacterium | reverse complement strand
CTATAGTAATAAAAGCCGCTGCTAATAATTTAATCTTCATTTCTTTGTAATTCGTTCCAAATTTAAACAAAAGCGTTCAACTGTTCATTGTGATAAATCCTGTTGTTAACAAAATTTTCCAAAAAAACCTTTTGTTTGAAACCATAGCATTAGAAACATTTTCATATCAATATGAAAACAATAGTATTTATAAGCAATGGTGCGATATAATAAATGCAGACGTTAACAAAATTAAATCGCTGCAGTCAATTCCATTTTTACCTATTTCATTTTTTAAAACACATAAAGTATTAACAAGTGATGCTGAATATGAAACAATATTTGAAAGCAGCGGCACCACTCAATTAACAAAAAGCAGTCATTATATAAAGCATCTAAGTGTTTACCAGGAAAGCTTTTCTAAGTGCTTTAATTTATTTTATGGTGATGTTAAAAATTGGTGCATTATAGGTTTACTCCCGTCTTATCTCGAGCAAAAAAATTCTTCACTTGTTGCAATGGTTGATGAACTGATTAAGCAAAGTAAACATGAACATAGCGGTTTTTATTTGCATGATTATAAGAAACTGTATGGTGTTTTGCAACAACTCGAACATCAAAAACAAAAAACCTTACTGATTGGTGTAACCTATGCCCTGCTTGATTTTGCTGAACAGTTTCCAATGAAACTTTCGTCAACAATTATTATGGAAACCGGTGGCATGAAAGGCAGGCGCAAAGAGCTTACAAGAGAAGAGGTACATGATATATTAAAAGATCAGTTTAACATTCAACATATACATTCAGAGTATGGAATGACGGAATTGTTATCACAGGCTTATTCAAAATCCGGGGGTTTATTCCTCTGTCCACCATGGATGAAAGTCTTGGTAAGAGATGAAGAAGATCCATTTAAAATAAATACGAAAGGCAAAGGCATATTAAATATTATTGACCTGGCGAATTGTTACAGCAGCGCTTTTATTGCAACGGATGATACCGGCGAAATTTTTAATGATGGCAGCTTTACTGTTCATGGAAGAATAGATAATAGTGACATCCGGGGTTGCAGTTTAATGGTTGTTTGATTTTATTTCATCGAAACTTTACCATACGTATGTTGATGCTGAATTAGCAGCTATGGCAGTTGTGGCATAATTACTTTTATAATTAATATTGAATGTTATAGCTGATGAACCATCATTCAAAACAATTAAAACTTTTTTGCCCAGTGGTGTTAAAAAAGCAACATTATACAAACCATTTATTGAAGAGCTTGCAATACGAACTGAACCAGCGGGCACAAATTTGGAGGCTTGCGCAATTATATAATATCCCACATTACGCGTAACGCTGCCGCTGATTGTAAGAGCACCTTTGCATTGATCGCAACCACCTTGTGTGTGTGGTTCATAATTTGCATCGCTGGCAAGATTCCATTCCAATGCAGTGCGGCTCCAGTTGTTCATGGAGCCAATCATAACATTTTTTATATGCCATAAAAAATCGCCGCTAAAAGAGCCGGATGAAGAAGTGTATTCCTCTGTGAAATAAAGATTCTTTGAAGGATAACTGTTATGCACAGAAGATAAAGCACTTATATCACCGGCATACAAATGAAAGGCAGAGCCATCAACATAATTATTTATTGCATCATTGCTTAAAACAGTTTCAGCATAATCAGGTTTGTCACAATTGTGATCATAACAAATAATTTTTGTTGTTAACCCTGCATTGTGAAACGCAGGTCCCAGATTATTTTCAATGAATGATGATTCAGTATTCGCATCCATATAAAGGCTTGGATTGTTGTTGGGATTTAATGGTTCATTCTGCGGTGTAACAGCATCTATCGTTATGCCTTCAGCCTTCATGCTTTGTACATACCTCACAAAATAATTTGCATAAACATTATAATACTGAGTAAGCAAACTTCCGCCAATGCTGTTGTTATTATCTTTCATCCATACAGGTGCACTCCAAGGTGCTGCAATAATTTTTATTGCTGGATTTATAGCAAGAATCGCTTTTAAAATGGGTATTAAATCTGTTTTATCAGCAGCTAAGCTAAACTGCAAAAGCGTTGTATCACCCGCTGTATCATCATAACTAAACACAGAAGCATTTAGGTCTGATGCTCCAATACTGATGCGTAAATAACTAACTCCTACTGAATTTGAAGCATTGCCAAACAACTCCTGCAGTAAATTATTTTTAGTTGTTGCATCAAGTGTATTTATTGCATGGGCGCTGCCGCCTGTTAAAGTATAACCAAAGCCATCTATAGTTTGATATGTTGTTGTGCTGTCTACATTAATACTTGAACCTGCATTTGATGCTGTATAAAAAACGATTGGAGTTTGCTTTGTTAATAACACAGATTGGTCTGCTTTTGTAACCCAATAATTAACTGTATCATTTGTAGCAACCGGCTGAGTAGTTGTAGTTGTATCAACAGGTGGATTATTATTTCCTGCAGAAGCATTACCACTTTTTGAACAGTTTAATAGTAACCCGGAAATAAACAATAGTAGAAAAATTTTAAGTCGCATAATGTTATTAGTTTTTAATATTATTATAAATACGGGCTGCTAAATCCAATTGCCTTCATTCCTTTTTTAATTTCAGGACAGCTCATAAATAAATTCCATAACAAACCTGTTCTGTAATTTTCAATCATCACAATTTCCGGTCCTTGATCTATTGCCAGATATGAATCAGCAAACCATAAGTTATTTAAATTAAATGCATCTACTAAACCGTAATCACCCCAAAGCTTATTACCTAATTTATAATAAAAAAATCTAAGCGCATTCATGCTTTGTGTTGGCGTATAGGGTAAAGATGATATTGCTGCTGTAGGTGTAATTGTTCCATTATCATTATCTGGTGCATGGGCAGAATAGCCACCTTCTTCATCGCTTGCGGTTAAGCCCCAGCAACTGTTACTGTAACCGAAATAATTAGATGGGTTGGCAACGCAGTAATTATAATTGATTTTTGAATGTGCAGTATCCTGAGTAAAATAATTTGCATAAGCATCTGTAAGCTGATGCGGGTTAATACCTAAAAAAGAATAATGCGAAAAAAATAACGGGCCGCCAAGGTCTGGACCAAGCGGCAGTTTTATTCCATAAAAAATTTTACCATTTTGTTCTGCACCATTTTGTGCCCAGCCATTATCATAAACAACTTTAGCAATTGCATTCGTGTTTGATGAAGCAGCTAATGCATACACAATCATTGCTTCATCCCAACCACTAATTTGCTGGTTTATTGACCATTGATAATTCGGACTCCAATGCCAGTATAGAACATTTTGATTATTCTGTTTGAACCAGTTCCAATCAACTGCATCCCACAGTACATTAATGTTATTGCGCAATGTATCTTCTTCAGCATTTGATGCATTAAAATATTGTCTTGCGCATAACAAACCTTGCATTAAATAAGATGTTTCAACCAGATCAGCGCCATCATCCTGCATACTAAATGGAACTGTTACACCTGTTGCACCGTTTATCCAATGCGCATAAACACCGTGGTAAGCCGTACAATTATTTTTATAGAAGCTCACAATTTTTTGAATGCGGTTTAACGCATCTGTTCTTGAAATAAAACTCCTGTTCACAGCAGCTATCATACTCATAATGCCAAAGCCCGATCCGCCTGTTGTACATACATCACCTGATGAATTTCTCTCTCTTGCCATACCTGAAGTTGGATGGCCAAAGTCCCAGAAGTATTTAAATGTTTGCTGCTGAATTAATGTGAGCAAAGCAGAATCACTGATGCGGGTAAATTTATCGGTAGAATCGATTGCTGATATCAATGTTGCATTCACATTATCATTTAACGATCCTCCATCTTTAGATTTCAAACCTGTTGACACATTAAGCACATAAGATGTTAGTGCGGTAAATGCTGGCTTGATAATAAGCACACTATCATTATTAGAAAATGAACTTGTAAAACTTACAGTAGTTCCATTATTTTTTATTAAAACATTTGCTGTAACCGTTGACTCATTAAGCGGAGCAGTAAATGCTATTTTTATAACAGAATTAAAATTTACATTATATAAGGTTGTTGAATAAAGCTGGCCATTTATGGTTGTTGACGTTGCATTGAATGATTTTGGTGGTACAACAGGCGGTGGTACGACAGCCTTATCTTTCTTACTGCAGGAAAAAAGCAAACATATAAATATTGGTAAGCAAGCGTACTTCATTGGTAATTATTTAAACAAAAATTAAGCTAAGAATTAATGATTAAGTTTATAAAACAACAAGCTGTCATTGTTTCTTGCTATAACTAAAAGCTTTTCTCCATTAATAGTATTCAGCCATTTTATATCTCGTATTTCTCCTTTTACACCAGGCAATATTGATGAAATATTAAATTGATTTTTATTGAATGAAAATATAGTTGGGCACAACGCATCATATTTGCCTTCATAAGGAATAGTTCCATAAAAATTCCCACCTGTAATGTAATTATTACTTCCTATAGATGCGAATGCAAATACAGGTGCCTGCTGCACATCATCAGGCAAATCAATCTTCTTGAAATTGCCTTTACCATTATTTAAAAAGCAAGCTGAGCCTAATGTTTCAGCTTTTAATTCTGTATAATTTTTAAATAAATCATAGAACATATACTGCACCGTTTTACCTGCTACTTCACTATAGGTTAAATAATACTTTTTTAAAACAGGCATATCTTTTTCCAATTCATCTTTCGCTAAAAATGGATATTCTTTTCCATTAACCGTATAACATAACACCTGGTCAATATTACCGTTCATATCAAAATCTTTCACGTATAATTTTAATGGCCCGTTTTTGCCTGCCCATAATTTTGAATTATGTCCCCAGTTACCTGTAAGAATATCAGGATAACCATCTCCATTAACATCAGTAACAAAAATATTTTGCCATAAACCGGTTGATTGCGGCACATCAGCTTCATTGAATTTACCATGATTATTCATTAAAATTTTTATAGGCATCCACTCACCGGTTACAATTAAATCTGCCCATCCATCATTATTAATATCAGCAAATTTTGCTGACGTTACCGTTCCAAGGTTTAGCAATTTTATTGTTTGATAAGTTGCTTCTGTAAACTTTCCTTTGCCATCATTCAAAAACAAAAAAGATGATTGTGGTAAACCATAATCATTCGCCAATGTGCTTTCAAGTGTGCCAATGAAAATATCTGAATCTCCATCGTGGTCAACATCTGCAACAGTAACGCATGATTTATTATACAGCTTCTGAACTAAGAAATCAGTCTTCTTTGTAAAGTGTCCTTTACCATCATTTATATACAACCGATCTTCTAACAGCAGTGGTGAATTACCTTGCGGTTCATTACCACCACTAATAACTAATAAATCTTTCCAGCCATCATTATTCGCATCAAAAATTACTGCGTCTATATCTTCATAAGGCGCATCATGATTGAATGTTGCAGTATCTATTGCTTTGAACGTTCCATCTTTTTGTTGTTCCATTAAAGCGCCTGTATCACCAGCTGCACCACAGGCATAAAAATCATCAAGTCCATCGTTATTTATATCACCAACAGCAATCTTTGGTCCGCGGGTACTCTCTTTATGCGGAATTAAATACTGAACATTGAAATCATTAAAGTTATCTTCTTTGTGCTTCCATTTACAATTAACCTGCGCCGTTACATCTTCTAACATCTGTTTTTGAGGCGGAAAAAATCTGCTGTATTGAAATGAATCAAGGGCATTATTTTGTTCCGCTATTAATAATTTGTTTGAAGGGAAATTTTTTATAAGCTGGTACCTCTGGTTGCTCCAAACAAGTAGTACGCTATCAATTATTTTATTTGTGTCTAATCCGAAATGCAGTTTTGACTCAGAGGAAGATTGAAACCCGCGTGTAAGCATCAGTTCTTCATACTGCATATTTTTTTTAATGATGCCGGATGAATCTGTATGCGTAAACACATACGCTTTAGAACCTATACCAAACTTATTCATGCCCTCACCTTTAAAAGCGATATTTAAATAATATCTGCCGGAAGAATTATTTTTAAGAATAACTGCCGGAGAATTAATTGAGTTAATAATGAGATCAAGCTTGCCATCATTGTTTAAATCAGCGTAAGCTGCCCCATTATAATAACCTTTCATTTTGCCGGTACCCCAACTATTGCTTACATCTTTAAAAGAGCCATCGGTGTTATTTTGAAATAAGAAAGGGTGCGATGCACCATCCGGCATTTTATCCAGTGTCATCTTATCGTAGGCATCGGATGTATTGCGATTTATTTTTTCAGCGAGGTCAGAAACAAATCTTACATAATCCAAGTCAACTGGTCGTTTTACAATACCGCTTGAAACAAAAAGGTCTTTATATCCATCATTATTAAAATCTGCAAACAATGGACACCAGCTCCAGTCCGTTGCATAAACGCCGTCCATTAAAGCAACATCACTAAAGCTTATTCCGCTGCCATTGTTTTTTTGAAGGCAATTGCGTGAAACCTGATCCTGGAAACCATGTGATCTTATCTTGAAATTATAAATCTCATAACTCTCATCGCTGCCATAAGTCTTTAAAGTTTTTTCATCGGGCGGAAGCATGTCTACAGTTGCAACATCAGGCTGGCCATCATTATTGTAATCTGCAACATCGTTACCCATACTAAAGCGTGAATAGTGGCCAAAATGTTTTGTACCACTTTCTGTAAAAGTTCCATTACCATTATTTACATAGTAATAATCATTTTCATGAAAATCATTACCTATATAAATATCATCCCACCCATCATTATTCATATCAGCAACAGAAATACCAAGACCATAACCGAGGTTGCTTTGATAAATTCCTGCCTGTGCAGATACATCTGTAAACTTACCGGTTGTACTTATATCATTTCTGTATAAACGATCCCCTGCATTTGCATCAAATGAGTGACGATGACTTGTGTCAACAATATTCTGGTTAGGTTCATGCGATTGATTCAAAATAAAACAATCGAGGTCTCCGTCATGATCGTAATCAAAAAAAACAGCTTGTGTTGAATAGGCGCTTAATGCCAAACCATACTTCTCTGCACTTTCAGTAAAAGTATTATTACCATTATTTATAAACAGTTCATTTCTTCCTTTTAAACCATGCTCACCCTGTACGGCACAAACATAAATATCAAGCAAGCCATCTCCGTTTACATCAGCCATCGTAACACCTGTACACCAATCTGCATTGCCAGCAACACCGGCCGATTGAGTTATATCTTCAAATATAAAATTTCCTTTATTTAAATATAATTTATTCCCACCGTGGTTGCTGGATGTAAAATAGATATCAGGCAAGCCATCATTATTTATATCACCAACAGCAACGCCTCCACCATTGTAATAATACAGATAGTAAAGAATTCCAAAAGCAGTATGCTCCGCAGGCTTATTAATAAAATTAATGTTTGTATGAGAAGAAGATAATTGCTCAAATACCTGCTTGCTTCTGCACCCCACGAAGAACAAACAGATAATTGTAATTATTATGAAAACTGTATTTTTTTCAATTTTTAAAATCATTTTTATTATGATTTCTTTTTCAAAGATGAACGTTCTATAAACTTTTTTGTTTCATCATTATAAACGGTAATAAAATGTGTGCGCATAACTGCACTTACAGGCGGTGCATTTTTTTTCAATAAAAAAGAAATTGAAGTTGATTCCTGCAAAGGCATGTGACAGTCAATACAATTACTCCTAAGCAAATCGTTTGATACTCCTGCTATATTTTTATGCTTATCTGAATGGCAACTTATACAACGTTGCGAAAATACTGAAGTTTTACCTTTTTCATTTTTGTGTGGATCATGACAGGTTATACAAGTCATTGTTTTGCTTAATTGAAAACATTTACTGGCTGATAAAACACCAAGCTGGTTTCCGTGAACATCCATAATACCTGCTTTTTTTGCAGCATCACTTATTTCAAAAAAGTCAGATAAATTGTCGCCTGCAGTAAACTGAAATGGTGGCTTTGTTTCCTGTAAACGGCCTGAATGACAAAGCGCACAAACATCAAGCGATAATTGACGAGGTAGATTCTGATTTTTTACAATGAATATTCCAATTGAATCTTTTGGATGGTTAGTTTCATAGGCCACATGTTTTGCAGCAGGGCCATGACATTTTTCGCAGCTTACGCTTAAAATCATTTGTGTACCATCAAACGCAGGTGGGATATCAGGATTGTAGTTTATGGTTTGTGCATATGTGCTGTGGCATTCAAGACATCTCGCAGTAACGGGCCGGTTAAAAATAATAGGCGATAAGGGATAACCAGGACTATTTGCCCACTGATGCACTTGTGTAAAATATGAAACAGGTAACTCAATAAGATGATTGTCTAACCACGACAAATAAGTTTGCCCCCGTATGCCTGAGCCTACACTAATATCAAATCTTCTCCTTACAACTTCCTTATCTTTATAATAGTAAACCTGGTAAAAGCTATTGCGTTCTTTTTTCATTGAAACAACTTTGCCAACATCATAAATAAAGTTGTTTTTTCCACCCTGGAAACTTCCGTTAATTGATTTTAATGAAGAAAGTTGTGATGTATGAAAATGAGCCGTATGAAAATAATCATTGGTAATATCTTTATGGCATTTACTGCAAACCGCCGAACCGGCAAATTGATTAAAATTCACAGTATCAGTTACTATCGTATTTACTTCATAAGTTTTTTTTTGTTTTATGTTTTGATTGTTAATGCAACGCGTAAATACTATGATGCTTATTATAATAACAAAATAGGTAGTAAAACTTCTTTTATGTTTTATAAGCAAACTCATGTACTTAAGCAACAGACAAATAAAAAGGCTGCCTTTTAAAAGACAGCCTTAATTTATATATAAGAATGATTACTGTTTATTTGCATACAAGGATGCAACATCAGTGGCAGAAAGTGCAACACCATATAAACGTATATTATCCATTTTGCCAGGAAAACCAGACATCCATGTATTATCAGAATATTTAGAAACAAGATTTACGGCTTCCTGAAAACCACCAACTACTAATTGAGATGCCATTCCATCAAATACTATTGTTTCGTTTGTTTTTTTGTCAAATTGTACACCGTCTCTGTAAACTGTACCTATTTTTGTAGCTGAATCGTAAGTAAATGCTATTTGATGCCACTGGCCGTTGTACATTCCTGTTAAGCCGTTAGCTCCTGCATATCCAGCAAAATCCCAGTTATCACCTGTACCATTAGCAAAATGAAATTTTAAATCCATAGTATCTTTAGTTGTATTATGGTCTATATAAATTGTAGCATTACCCCAAAAATTTGTTGTACTTGATAAAGCTAAAACACCCGTAGCATTTACATTATTTTTTTGAGCAAGTGTTAAATTCATCCAAATAGAAATTGTAAAACTTGTTGATTTTGCAAAATCATTAGCTGAAGGGTAATTAAGAAATCCATTTTGAGTACCATCAAATTGAATGCATTTTCCTGAAACGCCCCCATCAACAATTGAATCATTGTTATTAGTACCATAATTTGCTCTTATGCTGTCTACGTTCGAACCATCATAAGCAGCATTAAATTTTAATGGTCCTCCGGGCGGATTTGCATCTTTTGGATAATCACCTAAAGGTGGCTGACTAAATTTCTGACAACTGTTTAAAAACAAGCCGGTTAACGTTATCAGCAGTACATTTCTGAAAATAATATATGCTCTCATAATTTGTTTATTTATAATAAATACGTAATCTTAATAATTTGGATTTTGCACTAACACACCACCAGATAAATCTATTGCAGGTTGTGGTATAGGATAATATTGATTTCTTGGTGCATATCCTAAACTTCCCAAAACACTGTTAGCATCTCCCCAACGCACAAGATCATAAAAGCGATAACCTTCCATGGCAAATTCCCACCTTCTTTCATTTTTAATTGCTGTACGCATTTGAGATTGTCCTGAATAAGCGATATAAGGCAATATATCAGTAGCTCCACCTCTTGCTCTTGCTCTAACCTGTTCGAGCATGGCCGCCGCTGTAGCACCGTCACCGGATTCATTAGAAGCCTCTGCCATCATTAATAATATATCGGCGTAACGAATGATTCTATGGTTGATCCAGTCAGCACCACCAGAATTGTTTATTTCGCCTGTATAAGAACGCATTGCGGGATCATTACCGGTATATACCTTTTTGTTCCAGTAAGGACGGTCGAGAAAGCCAGGCTTTCCTAAGGAATCTATATTATAAGGAGGTAATGTAGCGCCATAACCTCCTTCAGATGGTCCGCCGTCAGATTGGCCTGAATAAAGAATTGTTTCATTTTTTCTTGGATCTGAATTATCCCAGGCACTCACTAAATTTTGTGTCGGTGTATTCCAACCCCACCCAAGGTTCCAGGCAACAGATGAGCCACCTTGTCTTACCTGTTGGGAGGTACCCCACTGAACGCTATAGTTTGGTGTTCCATTCTGACCAAGTAATGATTGCATTTCAAAAATTGATTCAGGACCATTTTTGCCTACTCCGTTTAACCCATCTTTCCATATATCATAGAAATTAGGTGTTAGAGAATATTGCCCAGAACTAATAACGTCCCTGCAAAGAGAAATCACTTTAGGCCAGTTTTGCCTGAATAAGTAAGTTTGTGCCCATAAGGCTTTGGCTGCGCCTGATGTTAATCTACCTGGATAATTGTTGGTTCCGCTGGCACTGTTCCAGTTTAATGGAAGATACATAGCAGCTGTGTCTAGGTCTTTATCTATTTGAGCATAAATATCACTTACAGCTGCTTTAGGTTTTATACCATCAGCCGGATTTTTAAAATAAAAATTTAAAAGAGGTACTTGTCCATAAGCTTTTACTAAATCGAAAAAAGCATAAGCTCTGAAAAAATGTGCTTCACCAACATCACGGAGGGAAGCATCGTCAGTAACTTTTAAAGAATCATTGGCAATATACAATTCCTGGTTAGCAAGATTTATCATAGTAAAATGATCGTTCCAATATGTATTAGTTGCCCAATCATTCTTCGTATACTGAAATGTCTCAAATTCAGCATTTATTTCAGCGCCATCAGTTTGGCTGCTCCCCTTTTGGGCATCGTCATCACGAATACTATTGAAATCAATCCATGGTAATGTAGAAAAGCCAGCATAGCGTAAGGTGCTATACAAATTAAAACTTTGACCATCAAGTGAACCTGATCCTAAATCGCTTAAGGTTGCCGTAAGTGGCTTTCTGTCTAAAAATTTTTGGCAACTGCTGATAGCTATTATAATCAACAGGCAGGTACTTGTAGTTAAATATATATTTATTTTCCTTTTCATGATAAATTTATTGAAATTTAAAAGGTTGCTGAAAATCCAAATGTTATTATGTATGGTATTTCACCGCTGGCATTATCGTAACCAAACGACGTTGCATCGCCACCAAATTCAGTTGTATAACCATTGTTATGCTTCCAGGTTTTTATGTTCTGAGCATTTGCATATAATCTTATACCTTTTATATGTAAACGCTGTAACGAATTTGGCGAAGTACTATAGGACAATTGAATGTTACGTAAACGGAAATAACTGCCATCTTCAATATTGTAGGTAGAACCTTGGTAATTTACACGGTCTGCAGCACTTATTATTGGCTCCCAGTTAGAAGTGCCGGCACCGTGCCACCTGTTTAATTGAAACTGTGCATAATTCACTCTTTGGAATGGTGATTCAAGTGAATTCCATGTTCTAAAAACATCATTACCGTAAGTACCCTGTCCTGTAACATCAAGACTCAAATTTTTATAGGTTAAAGTAATAGATGTTCCATATATAAATTTAGGTGTAGGATTGCCAATAAATGTTCTGTCGTTTGCATCTATAACTCCATCATGGTTTAAATCAGCATATTTTCTGTCTCCGGGTCTTACTGCACCCAAAGAAGATTCACTTGGTGATTTTATAATATCTGCATAAGATTGGAATAAACCAATCTCTTCATATCCATAAAATGAACCTATAGGATGTCCTGCTTCAGTTCTGCTGATTGCCGTTCCATTGTTTTGTGAAACTCTGTCAATAATTCCGGTAGGAATGTCCTTAGCCAGGCTCAATACTTTATTTTTTTGGAATGTGATATTACCTGAAAGATTTACGCTAAAATCCCTGGAAAAGTTTTGATTCCATGACGCTAAAAGTTCTTCACCCCAGTTTCTGATTGAGCCTCCATTAATTATTTCGTCTTTCACGCCAATAGTTTGCCTTTGAACATAAGTAAGCAAATCGTTTGTCTTTTTATTATAATAAGTTCCTTCAAAATGCAACCTGTTTTCAAAAGCGTTTAACTCTATACCAAAATCCTGCGCCTGCACGGTTTCCCAATGTATATCTGGATTAACTAAATACGCAGGATCAGCAGAAATATAAAAATTTTGACCGAAAGGAGCTCCAACACCAGTGTTTAAGTTTGGATAATACGGATAAGGTAGCGCATCGCCTGCCGGATTATTAGGGGTACTTTGATTACCTAATACACCAATAGTCCCGTGAAGTTTTAAATAATTAACTATTTTTTGGGTTGACATAAAATTTTCTTTGCTCACATCCCATCCTGCACCAACAGCCCAAAATAACTGGTTACGATTCTGCGGAGGTAATTGGGAACTTGCATCATTTCGAATAGAACCATTTAGAAAATATTTGTTTTTATAGTTGTATATAACTCTTCCAAGTTCTGAAACGGTTGTTCTTTCATATTGAGAACCTGTAGCAAGTGTAAGTGATGGATCTTGAAAATAATTATTTAGATTCCAAAACCTAGGATCATCTGGTATAGGCTGCGTACCTGGTGTAATATTTGTCTTAGCTGTGCCTCCTCTGTTAAAATTACCAAAATAGTAAGTTGTAAACCCACCTGTTAAAGTTAAATGATGGTCCTGCCCGAAAGTGTTTGTATAAGTTAATATTTCATCCTGCTGATACTTTCTGTATGTCTGGTTATTTTCATAAACCTGTGTGGTCTGTGTATATAAATAAGGTGTATTATCTACCGGATTATATGCATAATATAAAGGAGTATATGATCTGTAATCAATAGCACTTATATCAGCATAAAATGTTGAACGGAAATCAAAATGCTTAAAAGGTATAATATCAGCATAAATGCTACCAACGTTTCTTAATTCAATATTAACCTCTTTGTTCCATTCATTATTTATTTGAACTAAAGGATTAACAACTCCAGCATTTTGCAAAGCCTGGTCCAATCCTGAATACAGGTTTCTTGTGATTGTATCTGTACCATAAGGATTTTGAACCTTAAATGATGATGTACCGGCAGAAACCTGAGGTATAACTTTTCGGGCAGCATCTAACGCATCTAAGTGTCCACCTCCATAATCAGCAACGTCGTAAGGGTTGTTTGTTCTGGCTGTGTTTATAGTAAATCCAACTTTTATTGCTTTGTTTAATTTAACTTCATCAGAAATAGACGCTGTCATCTTTTGAAGTTTTTGGCGAATTATAATTCCTTCATCATATATGTATCCTAGAGTCATTGTAAACCTGTTCTTTTCTGAACTTGATGAAATATTCAAGCTATTATCTGAAAAATTTCCTGTTCTTGTTACGGCATCTATCCAATCAGTATTTGCATTTAAAAAAGAATAAGAAGGTGTTGGTGAACCATTATTATCATTTTCTTCTTTATATAATTCACTAAAACCTGCAGAGTCGACCATTTTAATTTTATCAACCAATTTTTTAAACCCGAAAGATCCATTTAGAGTTA
>CAHJWK010000109.1 GCA_903642275.1 Chitinophagaceae bacterium | reverse complement strand
TTTGGTGGCATCTGTTTAAATGCTGTTGCAATAACTATCAGCGGAATTTTGATTGCCAGTAAAATAGGCTTAACGGCAACGGCTGTTTACAGTCTTGCGGCTTACGTAGCAAACCTTATTGAAATTCCACAACGTAGCATTACATCAATTTCAACCGGTGTTTTATCAAGGGCATGGAAAGATAAAAATTATAAGCAAATAAATAACGTGTATCACCGTTCAAGTATAAATATGCTATTGCTTGCGCTTTTTATTTTTGGTAATGTATGGCTGAATGTATCACAAGGCATCACCATTTTGAATATTCAAAACCAATATGCCGCAGGTCTTGGCGTTGTGTTTATTTTAGGCATTGCAAAAATTATTGATGCTGGCACCGGCGTAAATTCTGTAATTATTATTACTTCAACTTTATGGAAGTTTGAATTCTGGAGCGGGATTATTTTATTAGGCCTGCGCATACCATTAGCTTATGCTTTAATTCAGCGTTATGGTATAATCGGGCCTGCTTATGCAGAACTCATTTCGCAGATTGTTTACAATTTTATACGCTATGAATTTTTACGCCGCAGGTTTAATATGCAACCATTTAATGCTGAAACATTGTATGCGCTTTTAATTGGCGTTGCTGCTATTGCTGCCAGCTACTATTTATTTTTTAGTATGGAAGGATGGCTCGGTATTATCATACGTTCACTACTTTTTTCAGGTGTTTTAATCAGCGGCATGTTCTTATTAAAACTCACGCCTGATGCCATGCAGTTAGTGGATGCAGCCAAAACAAGAATACAAGACTGGAAGAAATAGTATTTTATAAAGAAATACATACTTCACGCTGGTTTATCTATCATTTTATAGATTTTATTTCCGGTTGTTTACCTATATATTTCATTAAACGATTAATTAACCGGACGAAGCCGAAAATCCCGCCAAGCCCCTGGTGATTTACAAAGAGTAGGCAAAAAAATAAATAAATGAAATACATTATTAAAGGCTCGCTCTGCGGTTTTCTTTGTGAAGAATGTTCCGAACCACTTGGCGGCGTACAGGTTTTATTATACCTGCCATGGCAATCGGAACGAATCACAGAAAATGTTGTTGCCAATGCTAAAGAAACTTTTCGTGTTGTAAGCAAGGAAGAAAGTGATCAACGCAAATCATTGCTGATTGCTACTTCTGAAACAGATGAAAATGGAAATTTTCAATTTAGTGTTGATGAAAAGTTAAGTAGGTCGGCATTCGATATTGATTTTGTTTGTGGCAGCGTTCCACATGCAAAACCAAAACCTCGCAAAGAAGCACTTCAATTTCACATTACCACGTTTTATCCTCAATGGCGTATAGACAGGGAGCAGGAAAACTATTATTTTATCTGGCAATACTGCATTCCTTCAAGAACATGGTGTAATGTACGCGGCTATTATTTTGATGCCTGGACAATTTTTGGTCGTCTTAAAAGCTGTTCTTCGGATTCAGCTATTGCTAATGTAACAGTAAAAGCATGGGATGCGGATTTAATAACCGATGATTATCTTGGGAGTGCCGTCACAGATGCAACAGGGCACTTTAGAATTGACTACACAAGCGCGGATTTCAAAATAAATTTTATACCGTTAAATTTAGAAACAGACCCATCGTGGCCATTCTTCAGCAGTGGTCCGGATGTATATTTTAAGTATGAATATAATGGTGCAACAATACAAGCAGAAACGTCTGCCAACAGGAGGAATAATGTAGGCTATTGCTTATGTGTGGATTTATGTATTAACCCACCTGTACACCTGCAGGCACTTATAACTGATCCTTCTGCATGTACACATGGTGATGGTACCATTTTACCCGGCCTTACTCTTACACCAATAAAAGGCAATGCCGGAGGTATAGGGTTTGCTTATTATGCTTTAGAGTTATTATGGAATGGTACTTTACCAATAAGTAACGCTATAATTTACAGCAATAGCAGTAGTAACCCTGATACCAGCTTAACGCAAGGCAACCACGAGGTAAATAACGATATACTTGGTTTTGTTGATCTTGAAAAAGCAGCACAAGGAGCAGGTGCTAATATTTTAACATCCACGATGTTTCAGTTAAGGTTAAAAGTAACAGGCATTGATACAAGTTTTGTAACAGCCATTATTAATTTTAAAGTAGCGTCGGCAAAAGTTTATATAGGCAGCATAGGCGGTGCTTCGGCTGCCGATGCAACCAATCCTATGGAACAGCTTATGTCAGGCGGCAGTATAGCTTCAATAGGTGGCAGCGTGCATGTAAGAGGTGCCTGCAATGTGTATGGTTGCGATGCAGAAAAAATTGCATCATATAATATATGGGCCATCAACGATGATTTTGCTGCAGCGCAACCTGCTAATAACAGCGTATTCAATTCTGCAGGATGGGCCCAGATTACACATGTTGATTATATTAATGATGACCAGCGCAATTATAATGTTTTAGATGGCTCACCTTACGATGATATTTTAACTAATGTTGGCTGGAGTACCCGTAAAGAGTGGGATTATTTTGACGGCTTACCTGTATTTTCTTTTGACGTGCCCACGTTAGTTCCCAGTGCATGGGGCACAGCTTTATCAGGCCGTTATTCTGTATTGCTGCAATTAATAGATACAAGCGGCAATACTTATTATGACCTGCAACAAGTTTGGATAGACAATGAAAATATAACTGCAGTTATTAGCGGACTTTTTGTAAACGGGCTGGGCAATCTACCTGCGTGTACAGATTTATATACCAAAGATAATGCAGGCAATTTCAGAACAATGAATGTAGAGGGAACCGCATATGATCCTTTGATTATAACAAGTGTGCCTTCTGCACCAAGCGATAACTTTAGCCGTTATTTGGTTTCTATTCAAAAACAATCTGCGGCAGGATGGGTTACAATGATTGATTCCTCAACACCTGTACCGGCAAGACCAAATCCTATTGGTATTGGAGATATTGTTTCTAATTACAGCCTGCAAAATTTTGATGCTGATACCAATCCGGGTCACCTGGATGCCGATCAGTTGCTTGGGCCAGGCGAAGCTTGTAACTACGTTATAAAATTAGAGGTATGGGATAAAACAATAGTGAGCGAGTCTTACAGTCATTACGACTCTAGACTCTTTCCTGTAAAAATTATCAACAGTAATCAGCCATAACGGTAAAGTAGTAACCTTTTAAGACGGAAATCTTATAACAAGTAAAGCAGGACAAACTTCGTAAGTTAGCTCCTGCTTTTTAACTGCTTCAATGCAATAAGAAGTATATTTAATTAAAGTTATTGTTAGCATAGAATGAATATACTTTATCTGGTTTTGTCCATCCTGGCAGTGTGGCGATTAACACATTTATTTAATAAAGAAGACGGCCCGTTTGATATTATTTTTCTAATGCGGAAAAAAGCAGGAGCAGGTTTTTTCGGAAGCCTGCTCGATTGCTTTTATTGTTTAAGTATATGGATAGCTTTGCCGTTTGGAATATGGTTAGGAATATCATGGTGGCAAAAGATTTTAATATGGCTTGCATTATCTGGCGCGGCCTGTTTACTTGAACAGGCAACTACAAAAAATGATTCAAATGAGACATCAACATATCATGAAGATTAATCAATACTCAACACAACATTAAATTTTAAACATCAAACTTCTTATGTGTAACTGCGGAAAAAAAAGAACTGAATTAAAACAACGGCCTGTTGATTTCAATAAGATGAGTGCCGGTGTAATGCCATCAACATTACAAAATCATGTAACAGTTTTATTTCAATATACTGGAAACACAGCATTAACTGTTACAGGCAAAATCACAAGAAAAACTTATCGTTTTAATTTTAGCGGCGATAAACAGTCTATTGATTATAATGATGCTGTCGCTATGATGGCAATTCCTGTATTAAAAAAAATAAACTGAAGTTATTTGCTTGCCTGGGATGAATTTAGCGATGCCTGCATTCTGCCTGCACCTGCATATTTTTTACTCCAATAATTATCATTCAAATCACTTATAGTAACGCCACTGCTTGTTGAAGCATGAACAAATTTATTGTTGGCAATGTATAATCCAACATGTGTAATATTGCGTCCGCTTTCAAAAAAAACAAGATCACCTTCTTTTAAATCTGCATCCTGAATATGCGTTGAAAAATTATATTGTTCCTGCGCAGTTCTTGGCGCATTAATATCATACACATTGCGCAGCATAGTTTGGGTGAATGCTGAGCAATCAATGCAGCTTTCATCATTTCCACCCATGCAATAGCGTGTTCCCCACCAATAATCAATCTGTTGAAGCAATGGCAAATTATTTAACTGTTCAATAGGCAAATCCATCATTATAGCATATTTAAATTGCAGCCAGTCTGCCTTTTCTATATTGAATAATGAAGGCGCAGTATTTTTATAATATTTGCTTGATTGCGTTTGTTTATTGTACTTGTAATTGCTTTTTTTCTCGCCGGGTGTAATGCTTACATTGTCTAAAAACTGGGGATCATTTTTCTTTGATGTATTATTTTGGCCATTAGTATGATTGTGTGAAGCAGCAGGCTGCAAACTTTTACAACTATATAAACAGAATAACAGGCAAATTAATAGTATGAATTTTATCTTCATAAATCACGCAATATAAAATCAATTATATAAATGATTAGGCGTGTGAAAATAGTGAAAACAAACATTCAGGATAAATCAACGCTCCATGTGCGTTCCCATCTTTCACCTGCAATCAGTTCATTAATACCCTCTTTATTTTTAAGCTGGTAATCATGATTTAAATTATCAGCAATGCCACACCAGGGTTCAAGACAGATAAACGGCGCATCTTTAGCTGCCCATATTCCAAAGTAAGGAAACTCATTAAACTTAAATTTTAAACCGTGCACATCGTTATTTGTTTTTAATTCAATTTCATTGGTTGTTAAATCTTTTAATACGATGGCATCATCATAAAATAGTGATTGCTGTAATGGTAATATCTTATCATCAAGTTGAATATTTTTGGTATCATCTCCTGTTAATCCATTATGCAATAGATATCGTTTCAAAACATTATCATTATTAAACTTTAAGAAATAATCTGTGTATTTCAAACCTGCAACCAAAGGCACATTAAATGCAGGATGTCCACCGGCGGAAAAATAAATGCTTTTTACATCGGTATTCTGAACAATATATCTGCATAAAAGCGAGCTTCTTTTTAATTCATATTTTACCTGGAATATGAACATAAATGGATAAACCGCATGGGTTTCCTCATCATTCTGCAGCGTAAGCATAACAGAAGTCTTTGTGCTTTCTTTAACCTTAAACACTTTGTCTCTTGCAAAGCCATGTCTTGTCAATTTATATTCACAGCCTTCATACATGTATTTTCCATCTTTTAATTCGCCAACAATAGGAAACAGTACAGGTGCATGCTTACCCCAATACTTATCGTCAGCCTGCCATAAGTATTCTATACCATTTAATTGTATGCTTTGCAATTCAGCTCCTTTCTCATTTATGCTAACAGATAATTTATTATTTGCTATTGCTATCATGCAATAAAATTATGCTCTTCATTCTTATTAATGTTAATGCTGGTGAAATATAACATAAGTTAACGCTGATGGTTATTAAGCATGCAATTCATTTTGATAAAAAATTATGTGGCCACAAAATAAAATGTGATTCAAAGATTACTAAGTGGCTTGTATAATTATCACGCATTATTCTATTTCTGTACGCATGATTTTTGTATTACCTGTATCCAAATAAATCTTTATGCAAACATTAGAAAATAAAGTAGTGTATATAACTGGCGGCTCAAAAGGAATAGGTTTGGGCATCGCAAAAAAATTGTTAAGCATCGGCATGCGCATAGCTATTTCGGGACGTAAAATAGATACAGTGAAACAAGCTGCGAAATCTTTAAGTAATGATGATTCCAAAATAATTGCAATCGAATCTGATGTTACATCACATGAATCTGAAAGCAATGCTTTAAAAGAAATTATCAAACATTTTGGACAACTTGATGTACTTGTGGCAAACGCAGGTGTTGGTTATTTTGCACCAATTGAAAATTTAACCTTTGATGAGTGGAACAATACTATCAATACAAACTTAACAGGTGTGTTCAACAGTGTAAAAGCATCACTTGAATCACTTAAAAAAAGTAAAGGATATATTATTACCATTGCCAGTTTAGCTGGCGCTAATTTTTTTGAAAACGGCTCTGCTTATAATGCCAGTAAGTTTGGGCTTGTTGGTTTTACTCAGGCAATTATGCTGGATTTAAGAAAACATAATATTAAAGTAACTACTATTATGCCTGGTTCAGTGGCAACTGAATTTGGTAATAATGAAGTGACCGATAAAGATGCCTGGAAAATTCAGCCAGAAGATATAGGGGATATAGTTGCTGATGTTTTAAATATGAACCCTCGTACTTTGCCAAGTAAAATAGAAGTTCGGCCTTCGAAACCCAGTAAATAATTTAACCAATTTTAAGTAAGAATTCTTAATCTCTTTAAGTATTGTTTTACAAGTAATATATAACAAAAAACCCCGCAATTGCAGGGCTTTGTTAGTTGTGGTTTACTGATAATTCTAATTCTTAATAATCTTTTCTGTTCTTACTTCATTATTTGTTTCAATGCGCAACATGTAAACACCTTTTGCCAGTTGGTTAACAGGAATCATTAACTGGTTACCTGCATTAACTGAAGACAATGTGTTCTTATAAATTACTTTTCCATCGCCATCAGTTAAATATAAATGCACATTGGTTGCTGCTGCATTAAATAAAATTGTTGTATGATCCAAAGCGGGATTTGGTGCAACACTCCAGCTCTTGCTATTTGCATTAATATTCAGTTTGGCAATTTTGGTATAAGAATATTTACCATCATTATCAACTTGTTTTATCCGGTAATACGTTGAACCGGATGGCAGGTGCGCATCAGTGTAAGCATAGCTTTGCACTGCAGCAAAATTTTTACCTGCTGATAAAATACTTAATGTTGTAAAGTGTGCAGCATCAGTACTTCTTTCAATTTCAAAATAATTATTATTGATTTCATTGGCTACGCTCCATTTAAGCAAGGCGCTGCTGCCTGCGTCTTGCTTTTCAGCGCTGAAAGAAACCCATGTTACAGGTAATGAACCTTCAATTGTAAAATCGGCATCAGATATATCAAAGAAAATATTTGCTGATGATTCAATCTTTACTCTTGCATGTGTAACAGAATTGGTAAATACAGGTAAAGGCACAGCCTGGCTACCATCATTTGGTGTGTTGGCAATAAGCAGGTAGGGGAATGTGATTCCTCCATCAGTTGAAAGAAAAATATTAACCAGCGTACAGTTTACCGGCGCTACGTTGGTATTAGCAACATCCCAGGTTACAGTTTGCAAACTGCCGGAACCGAATGTGCCTCCGTTAGGGACTTTCACTTTGAACGGGCCAGAATTCCCATCAACCGTAACCTTCATATCATCGCTGTTTGTATTACCACCGCCAGGCACATTATCTCTTACTGTTACCCTAAAGTTGAGTGTTCTTGAAACGCCAGGCAACACTTCCCATTTGTTCCCGTTAGTTCCATCAAGAACACTGTTTAAAGCAGGAAAAATTCTTGAGGAAATTGTAGATGGTATTAATGAACGGAAAACAGGGCCTGTAGTAGAAGTATCTTTTGGAAATTTATAAGATGTTCCTTTTACATAAGGATCATATTGTTCCCAGCAATAAGTAAGTACATTAGTAGCATCATCATCTGTAGCTTTTGCCGTTAACACAAAAGGTGTTGATTTTGGAATGGTATAATCTTTACCTGCCTGTATAGTTGGCACTGAATTATCGCTGGAAGTAACAACAGCACAGGAAGCACCTTCATCTGCGGTTATATAGGTTTCAACTTCTGCAATAGAACCCGCATGAAAATATGGATCACTATGTTGCTGAACATCTGTTAAATCTGTTACACCCGCATAACCCATTATAGTAGAACCGCTGCCTGGTTCAAGCCCGTTGGTAGAGTTATCATTCATGTAATCATAAGTATGATATGCCCCGAATTCATGACCAATTTCATGATCCCAATAATCAACAATAAACGGATCATCTGTAAGATATTTTTTAAATCCGGTAACGGCAGAAGCTTTGGAATCGCTGTTACAAACTACACCCACATCAGCAATACCGCCGGTATTATAACCCATTAGCAAATGACCTATATCATAATTAGCAGTGCCAATTAAACTATCAATTGCCTTCTGTGATTGTTTTAGCCAATTGCCTGATGAATAACCATTAGCAGAACTCGAAAAAGGATCGGTAGTACCATCTAAAAAAATCAATGTGTCTTCATTATCTGCATAATTAAGATGCACACCAAAATCAGTTTCATATATAATGTTGGTTCTTATAAGGTCTGTAACCAACGCTGCCATAACACTTGCTTTCTTTTGCGCATCAGTTATTTCAGAACCATTTAAAAGAAGGGCAGAAAACTCTCCACCTGTAGCAACAGCAAAACGATAAGTTCTTACATTGCCATCACTTATTGTATTTGTTTTTGAAATGCCCTGAACATTACTTTTTAAAAGCTTATCAGCTTCGCAGTTAAATACCTGGTCTTCCTGCAAAATATTATTACTTCTGTCAAAAGCTGTATATAAACCCTTAACTGAAGCAACCGGGTTTATATAAATGGTACTTCTTTTAGATGAAATAATAATGGCATGAAAGCCATGCGGCGAAAAATCGAAGCGAATGTTTGATGAAGGATCATCAACACCTTTGCCAAGATAAGTTTTAATCTCAGGATACTTTGCCTGAAGCTTAGGCATCATTACCGGCGATTCAGTGATACGGAATTTTTCAATGTTACCATCCGCTACGGGAATGCTAACAATAAAATTTGATTTAGACGCCTGCACATCTGTTTGTTTGGGAGACTGTTTAAGCATTGCGCTAAACCCAGTTTCATCAAGACTGAATAATTTAAATACTGCCGGCTTAAAAGAATTACTGAATAATTCCTGGTCGCTTTTATAAGATGGAATTTGCGAAGTGTTAGTCGCTTTCCAAAAATTATTTTGCGAAAATGAACTGAATGTAAACACAAGCAATGCAATTGCGATAGATAAACATGTTTTCATAAAATATTGTTTTTAATATTGGAGAAATAAAACTAAGCAAGAGAATAACAGCAATTAGTAAACCTGTATTACAAGGATATAGTTTTGGCTGATTTTTTCATTTTGGGATTTAAGATTCATGGCTATTTTCAATATAAGAATCTATCAACCTTATGGCTTGTATAGCTTCTTTTACATCATGCACACGCAGAATATTTGCACCATTTAATAAAGCAATTGTATTTAAAACCGTTGTTCCGTTAAGTGATTCTTCTGCTTTTATATTAAGTGTTTTATAGATGGTTGCCTTTCTTGATAAACCTGCAAGAATTAACCTGTCAAGCATTTTGAAAGCACCAAGATTTTTCAATAACTGAAAATTATGTGCCACTGTTTTGCCAAACCCAAAACCCGGGTCAATTATAACATCATTAATATTATTTAACCTGCATTTTTCTGTTTGATGAATAAAAAAATCAAGCATTTCGCTTACTACATTTTCATAAGAAGGGTTTTGCTGCATTGTTTCAGGTTTGCCCTGTATGTGCATACATATATACGGCGTTCGCAGTTTACCAACTGCTGATAACATTTGCTCATCCATAGTTCCGCCACTTATATCATTAACAATACACGCACCGGCAGCAACTGCATTTTCAGCAACAGTTGCATAATATGTATCAATAGAAATAAACACTTCTGAAAAATTTTTACGCATTGTTTCAATAACAGGTATTACTCTTTCCATTTCTTCCTCTGCAGAAATGCGTTCACTTGCAGGTCTTGTACTTTGTCCGCCAACATCAATTATGGTTGCGCCTTCAGTTAACATTTTTTCTGCCTGTTGTAATGCTTCTTCAATTGTATGACTGCGGCTGCCAGTGTAAAATGAATCAGGTGTAATATTAATAATTCCCATAACGATAGGTTTATTAACAATAAGCAACCTTCCATTACAGTTAAGCGTGAACATTTGTTTTTATTTTTGAAGCTTTACAAAGTTATGCATGAACATTATGTACAATCAAAAGCATCATTAATAAATGATCGATACTGAAAAGCAATTTGATACAGTAATTGAAACCTGTAAAAAAATTTTCGAAAAAAAGACCATTGATTATGGAACAGCATGGCGAGTATTGCGCATCATTTCTGTAGCTGACCAGATATTTATAAAAGCGTTACGCATCAGAAATATACAAAACATGCAGGAACGCATGATTGATGATGATATAACAAGTGAATTTATTGGCATTATTAATTATGGTTTGATAGGGTTGATTCAGCTAAAAACAAATAATGCAACTGTTGAAGAACTACCTGTTAATACAGCCATTAAGTTGTATGAAGCAGCAGTTGATGCATCAAAGGATACAATGCTTAACAAGAATCATGATTATGGTGAAGCATGGCGTGAAATGAGCCAGGACAGCTTTGTTGATTTGATATTGATGAAGTTGCTGCGCATCCGGCAGATATTAAATAATGATGGTCGCACTTTAATAAGTGAAGGCATTGATGCAAACTATATTGACATTATCAACTATTCAGTATTTGCGCTTATATTAATTAACGAAGGAAAGCATAAAGCATAAGCAAGTTATGACGACTTATAAAAAAAATTCTTTACTGATTATAAAATGGATTGTTGGGTTGCTGTTTATTTTCAGCGGGCTTATCAAGGCTAACGATCCTTTAGGATTAAGTTATAAGATGCAGGAGTTTTTTGAAGCGTGGAACTGGTATTCGTTCAATGATTATACATTATCATTATCACTTGTAATGAACGTGTTTGAAGTGCTGGCGGGCATTGCTGTAATTATTGGGTGGCGCATGAAGCTGTTCACCTGGCTTTTGTTATTGCTTATAATTTTCTTTGCTTTTTTAACAGGTTACGCTGTGTTCTCCGGCAAAATAAAAACCTGCGGTTGTTTTGGTGATTGCCTGCCATTAACGCCGACACAATCATTTACAAAAGACCTTTTTTTATTTGTTTTGATCTTGCTTTTATTCATCAATAAAAACCAATTTGTTTCTGCAATAAGGTCTTCTGTTGCTATCCTATTATTAGCATTGTGCGTGTTTTTTATAAGTGGGTTACAGTTTTATGTAATGAAACATTTGCCTTTACTTGATTGCCTGCCTTATAAAAAAGGTAATAATATTTTAAAAGAAATGCAGCCACCGCCAAACGCAATACCAGACAGTGTTGTAATGGTATTTAAATATCGAAAGAATGGAAAAGTTGTTGAATATACACCTGATAAACTGCCTGCTGATTTAGATTCAACTTATGAATTTGTTGATCGCAGTGATAAATTAATAAGACAGGGAAATGCCACACCACCTATCACTGATTTTGCTTTGTTTACTTTAAATGGCGCTGATACAACGGTTGCTGTTTTAAACTCAACTCATAATTATGTAATGGTATTTGTAAAAGATTTTGAAAATTTTCCTGAATGGAATAACGCTGATTTTGGAGACTTGCAGGCACAGCTTCAACAAAAACAAATTCCTTTATTTATTGTAACAGCAGATAAGGTAAATGGTGAAACTTTATTCGGCAATAAGAAAAATATAACTGTGCTTTTGTGTGATGGAACTGTAATTAAAACTGCAGCCAGAGCTGATCCAACCTATTTTATTATGGAAGGTGCTTATATACTTAATAAGATTAGTTACGTTGACTTAAAAAAGAACATCTCAACAATGTATAAATAAAAAGCAGCCTGTAAAAAGCTGCTTTTATTTTAATGTACCTTCTTGCTTAAACTCTCTTAACTGACTTTTGAATAACCGGAGTTGGGTGAGATTCAACAGGACCTAAAGGCTTATTTCTTGCAAAATCAACCAATATTGGTGCTGCTACAAAAATAGATGAGTAAGTTCCTGTAATAACACCAATCAGCATAGCAAAAGCAAAACCATGCGTTACTTCACCACCAAAAATAAATAAGATAAGTATCGTTAAGAAAACAGTAAGTGATGTCATCACCGTTCTGCTTAAAGTTTGATTAATGGCTTTGTTGATGATCTCTTCTTTTGTTGCGCCTTTCATTAACCTGGAATCTTCACGAATCCTGTCATAAACAATAATAGTATCATTCATTGAGAAGCCAATTACAGTTAATATAGCGGCTATAAAATACTGGTCAATTTCTAAAGGAAAAGGAACAACCTTTCTTAAAAAACTGAACACAGCAAGCGTTACAAAAACATCATGCAATAAAGCCACAATAGTTCCTAACGAATAACGCCAGTCACGAAAACGCAGGAAGATATATAAACATATAATGATGATGGAAACAATGGTTGCTGTTTTGGCACCTGTTTTTAAATCATCGGATATAGAAGGCTGTACGGTTTGCGAACCTTGTTTGTATTTTGTATCGAATGTATGATACGATGTACCAGCAGGTAAGAATTTCTGCAAGCCACCATAGAGTTTATTTTCTACAGTTGAATCAATGTTTTGACCTGTCTGGTTGATAAGATAAGCTGTTGTAATATCTAATTGATTTGGAGAACCGATTGTTTTTACAACAGGATATTCACCAAAGATTGGCTTTAAAGCATCAGCAACTTCAGTTGTTTTATAATCTTTATCAAACAAAATAGTATAACTGCGGCCGCCTTTAAATTCAACGCCTTCATCAAAGCCATTGATAAAAGAGCCAACACCTAACAGCAATACAACAACAGAAATACCATAGGCAATTTTTCTGTATTCAATAAATCTGTAAGCCGCATGTTTAAATACTTTACGGGAAACATTGGTAAAATACTCAAAATGGCGTTGCTTATTAGTGTAAAAATCTGTTATCAATCTTGAAACAAGAATGCCGCAAAACAATGATAGCGCAATACCTAACATTTGCGTGGTAGCAAAACCAAGCACAGGCCCAAATCCAAAAATAAAAAGTATTGCAGCCGTTAAAAAAGTAGTTACATGTGCATCAATTACAGGCGCATAAGAACGCTTGTATCCATCACTCACGGCAAGTATATAACTCTTGCCTTTGGTAAGCTCTTCTTTAATTCTTTCAAAAATAATTACGTTGGTATCAACCGCCATACCAATGGTTAACACAAGGCCGGCAATGCCTGGCGCAGTTAATGTAAAACCAAGCGCACTTAAAATACCAATTGTAAAAAGCAGGTTTAAGATTAATGCACTGTTTGCAACCCAGCCGGCTGTGTTGTAGTAAACAAGCATTAATACAAAAATTACTATGAACGATACAAGGAAAGATAATGAGCCGCCTGTAACTGCACTTTGACCGAGCGTTGGGCCAACCTGTTGTTCCGCAACTATTTTTGCAGGAGCTGGTAGCTTACCTGACTGAAGAATGTTGGCAAGATCCTGTGCTGCCTGAACCGTAAAGTTTCCTGTTATCTGAGAACTGCCTGTAGTTATAGCGTTTAAAACATTTGGTGCACTATACACAAAATTATCCAGCGTAATTGCGATAGGTTTGTTCTTATTGTCCGTTGTCATCTTTGCCCAAATCTTTGTGCCTTCATTATTCATCTCCATACTTATAGCGGCACTTCCGTTCTGCGGATCGTTATCCTGCCGTGCACTTGTTACATCAGCGCCGCTAAGTTTTGCCTGCCCGTTATCCAATGTTTTTATAGCATATAAGGCAAGAATATTTTTATCTGATAAT
>CAHJWK010000108.1 GCA_903642275.1 Chitinophagaceae bacterium | reverse complement strand
CATGGAAAAAAAGGATTGGTGAAAGCAGTGTTTGGCTGGCCTGCAATACATACACGGCATGCGGGCACAGATGCAAAAGAGCCGCAGCCTAAACCAGATAACCTGTTTTTGGATTGTGGAGCAAAAAATAAAAAAGAAGTGGAAGCACTGGGCATTCACATTGGTGCCGTTGTAACGTATGAAGAAGGTTTTGATGAGCTTGCCTATAATTATTATATCGGCCGCGCATTTGATAACCGTGTAGGTGGTTTTATGATTGCAGAAGTTGCGCGGCTCATCAAACAAAATAAAAAAAAGTTGCCTTTCGGTTTGTATGTAGTGAATGCTGTGCAGGAAGAAATTGGCTTGCGCGGTGCTGAAATGATTGCCCGCCGTATTAAGCCAAACATTGCTATTGTTACTGATGTGACGCATGACACCTCAACTCCAATGATTAATAAAATTCTGGAAGGTGATATTGTTTGCGGCAAAGGGCCTTCACTGGCGTATGCACCTGCCGTGCATAATAAACTTTTAAGTTTTGTAGAAGATGTTGCCACCAAAAAAAATATTCCTGTTCAATGGCGCACATTAAGCAGAACAACCGGTACTGATACAGACAGTTTTGCTTATGCAAATGATGGAACGCCATCAGTGCTTATTTCAATACCACTTCGCTACATGCATACAACTGTTGAGATGTTGCATAAAGATGATATTGAAAACACTATACAATTGATGTATGAAACCTTGCTGGCTTTTACACCAAAGATTAATTTAAGTTATTTGTAATAGCGATTGTTATAATGAATACATCTCCGGTAACTGCATCTCTTAAAAAATACCAGCCTACATTTCATACTGTAGTTCCTTTTAATCATGCGCATGATAAATTACTGCACATGAATTTTACATCAACCAATACAGAATTAACTGATGCAATTATAAACGACGAAAACCTGTTTAGTAATTATATAATACAAAGATTAAAAAATGCAACTGCTTTGTATGGCATTGGTGGTTATGCTGAATACCGTTCTATGTACGGCAAAAGCAAAGTATTTGATGCAGTAAAAGCAGGCGAGGAGCCGAGGCGCCTGCATTTGGGAGTTGATATCTGGGCTGATGCGGGAACGCCTGTATCTGCGTTTACGGGCGGCATGATACATAGCTTTGCATTTAATAACAAGCAAGGTGATTATGGTGCAACTTTAGTATTGCTGCATCAGCTTGATGGCATTTCTTTTTATAGTTTATATGGGCATATTTCTTTAAAAGATATAAGTAATATACATGCTGGCGCATATGTGAGCCGCGGACAAAAAATTGCACATATAGGAGCGCCGGATGAGAACGGCAACTGGCCGCCGCACCTGCATTTTCAACTGATACATAATATTGAAATGAAGCACGGTGATTATCCGGGCGTTTGCGCTTACAGCGAAAGAGATAAATACTTACCTAATTGTCCTGACCCCGATCTTGTTTTAAATATGATGCAATATGCAGTTAATGAATGATTATGTATTTTTGAAACTATAACTTATCAACTAATATAATTTGTATGAGCGACCATAATGCACCAAATGATCCCAGGAGTTTTACCCTTACAGCTTTTATTGCATTTGTTGTGGTGTTTGTTTTTGTTATGCTGATGATGTTATGGCATGGTGATACAAGTAAAGACAGTGAAGGAAACGTGCACTACACAACCCATGTTGCTGAACCAACTGATGGAAGTGATCCATAAATTTTTATGTCTCAGGGTGCGGATAATAAATCCATGGTAATCTTTTTCCACTCTTCCTGTAAGCTTAATTGTGGCAAGCTGGCATTGGCCCGCCTGTACCAGTAACCTGCGTTGCTTAAATCACCTTCTTTTCTGTGCAGGTAAGCATGCACCAGGCAGGAATTTTTATCATCCAAAGAATCAATCAACGCATGTGCTTTATGCCAGTCACCTTTTGCATCATACCATAGTGATTGTATATATAAGGGAAGTTGAGGAGGTAACTCATCATTTTCAATTGTTAGTATAAATTCATCGTACGTCATTTTATAAGTATAAATTTTACGGTTATAAAAGTTGAATAAAAGTAAAAAATTATTACTGTATGTCGTTTTTGGCTACAGGTTAAACTAAATTTTCAGAGACTTATATAGTTTTAGAGAAAAACTATATAAGTTCCGGACAAAATAGTATTGTTTTCTCCGGAACTTATATAAAGTCCGGACATTTTAGTATTGTTTTCTCCGGAACTTATATAAAGTCCGGACATTTTAGTGCTATTTTCTCCGGAACTTATATAAAGTCCGGACATTTTAGTGTTATTTTCTCCGGAACTTAACTAATGTTGGCGCAAAAACAGCGAAGGTTTGGTAGCAGGCAGGTTAGTTGCAGCTGAGAAAAGATAGTTTACGTACAAAGGCTCGATAAATTTATTGGTAATGCTACAACACCACAAACGTATTGGCGCAATAAATTTGTCGGCAAAACATACTTAACTTATTAAAAATGAGCACAGCAATATTTTTAATTGGTTACAGCTATTGCGTATATATTTGATTTGGTGGCAATTCTTTATGACAGACCTTCATTTTGAAATATTAAACAATGGTTCTACTGCTTGGAATTCTTGGCGAAAGGAAGGAAATCATTTTGCTGATTTATCAAAACGTATTATAAGTTTAACTCAACCTGCATTCAGAACTGTCAAAGAGGAATATAAACCTAAGCAGTTTCAGAATTTTGATTTTGAAAACACAGATTTTTCAGAATCAACAGTAAGAGGTGCAAAGTTTGAAAATTGTATTTTCAAAAATTCAAGTTTTTATAAAGCCGATTTACGAAAAGCATTTTTTAAGAATTGCGACTTGACAAAATGCAAATTTCATATAACAAATCTTACTTTGACTACTTTTATTAATTGCAATTTTCGAGATTCCTTATTTTGGGAAACTATAATAGCAAGAACAAGTTTTACTAACAATGAAAATCTTCATTTGATTAAACATGGTGGACCAAGTATTATTGACCATAGAACTTTTCAAAAGTCAAAGGAATTGCCCGAAGAAATGCTTAGAGGTATTGGATTAACAGATGAACTAATTAGCTTTTTCAATTCAAAGTTTAATAGTTCAAATTTAGCATCTTGCTTCATAAGTCATTCCGCAAAAGACAAAGAATTTGTTTTAAAACTTTATAATAGACTTCAAAATAAAGGTATTAGATGTTGGTATGCTCCTAAAGACTTGAATTATGGCGATAAAATAAGAGATGAAATTGAAGGAGCAATTACTGAATATGATAAGTTATTGATTATTTTAAGTCAAAATTCTATAGATAGTTATTGGGTTGAAGATGAAGTTGAAACTGCAATTGAAAAAGAAAGGGAGATTAAAAAAGGAAAACTAATTCCAATATCTCTTGACAAAGCCATCTTTAACCTTGACAAATCTTGGTTTAATAAAATTAAACGGACAAGACATATTGGAGATTTTTCAGACTGGAAGAACGAAAAAGAGTTTTCTAAAGCATTTGAAAATTTGATAATTGCTTTGACAAAATAGAACCGCCACCAACAAAAGTATTTATACAAGCAGGGCTGACATTACGCACTTCAGCATCAGTTCGGTTTTCAGCTTTTGTTCCGGCTAACACAGCGCTGTTGTACATTTTATCATAATTTCATCTTTTGTTTTCCAAATCAGCAGTAGTTCGGGCTGACACGGCGCTAATGCCCTGCCTGCATAAATACTGAGCCGTTAGCGGTAATTTTTTATGAGAACCTTCTATACAATCATACTAATTTTTATTTCGACTTCATGCTTTTCACAAATGACAACTGATGTTGCAATTCCAATTGACAGTGGAAAAAATGAGTTTAAATTACAAGCACAAAGTCAAACACCAGATTATTCTAAAGCTTATAAAATACTTTCAACTCAAGTCAAACAAAATCCAAAGAACGCAGAATTAAAATATTTTTTAGGCTACACAATTGATAGAATGAATGCTGATGATGGAAAGAGTATGTTTCAAGTAAGAAAAGATATGTCAATCGAAGCAAGTGAACAGTTTGAAGAAGTCAATAGACTTGAACCAATTTATAAAGGAGAACAATACATTTTAGACCCTTATGCAAAAATTACATCAATATGGGGAAGTTTAGCAGAAGCATACTTAAATAGAAATTTACCTGACTCAGCTAAATGGGCTTTTTCAGAAGGAAAAAGACGTGGTGGCTTTATTGAACCTATTTTAGAATTTAATAGACAACTTTTAAATAGTTGTGACACAAATTCAATTCTTATAACTTATAGAGATGATATTACAATTCCAATTTGGTATTTACAGACTATCGAAAATTTCAAAAATGATATTATAGTTGTTAACGCGAATTTGATAAACGCAAGCTGGTATCCAAAGTATCTAAGGAACCAGAGAAAATTAAAAATAAGTTTTCCTGATGCTGAAATAGATACTATTGATTACATGCAATGGCAAAGTGAAAAAATCGAAATTACCAATCCTAAAGACACAACAAAAAAATTAAGCTGGGAACTTCGACCTACTTATATGGAAGGATATATTTTAAAAGGTGACAGAATTCTTCTTGATATAATTCAGCAAAACCTTTTTACTCGAGATATTTATTTTAATGCAGGCTCTGATAGCACTTATAATCTTTTTCTTACTGATTATTTAATTGAGCAGGGACTTGTTAGCAAAATTGGTATGCAACCTTTCAATTATTTAAAAGACGTTTTTACAGTTTCAAATAATTTTGAGTTTTACAATATTAAAGACGTTAAAGCAGAAGATATAATTAAATCGAAAGATGCAATAACCACATTAAATGGATTTCGTTCGGCATATTCCAAGACAATTTATTATTTGATTTTGCAGGCGAGAATGGACGAGGCTAAGGAATTATTAAAACAAATGACAGAAAAATTTAGTAAAGACAAATTACCTTTTGTATCGGAAGAACAAGAAAAAAATTATGCTGACTTCTTTAAGCAAGTGGACAAAAACTACCGCTAACAAAAGTATTTATACAAGCAGGGCTGACATTATTCACTTCGGCATCAGTCCGTTATTCAGCTTTATTCCGGCTTACACAGCGCTGTTGTGCTTTTATTTATAACTTCATCTTTTGTATTTCAAATCGTCAGCAGTTTGGGCTGACATTACGATGAATGCCCTGCCTGCATAAATACCGGGACGTTGGCTGTAACCTTTACTTTTCATTTCAAAAAATATTTCTAATTTTAATTATTAAAAATTTAAAAATGGACATACAAATCGTAAATTATAATACCATTAAGTCATTCAAAGATTATTTATTTTTAAAACAAAGTGTCTTAATAATATTATTTCTTTTGGCTTGTATATTTTGTTACTCGCAAAATCAAAAAAATAGTTTTGCGAAATCAAAATGTGATACAGCATTTCCAAGTTCTTCGGAAGATGGACAAAGACTTCTAAAAAATTATAATAAGGATTTTAGTATAATAAAAAAAGATTCTGTTTATGGTTATGAAACAAGTTTAATAACCAAAGCTTACAAAAGGACAGATTATTATACAAACAACGAGTTATTAGCAAGAGCTTATCAAAATTTACAAACAGGTGTTATAACCGCAGAAGAATTTTACTGTTATAATCCTAATTCAAAACTTAGCCAGACATTTAAATGGAATTTAGACGACGGTAGCTTGACAACTAAATATATCTACAATTCAAATGGCAATCTTCTTCATGAGATTAATTATCGAGACGATAAAATTGTTTCAGATAAAGATTAAAAAAATTATTCAAAACAAAAAGGCGAACGCACAACAAAAGTATTTATACAAGCAGGGCTGACAATACTCATTTCGGCGGCAGTAATTCTATTCAGCATTTGTTCCGGCTTGCGCAACGCTGTTGTACATTTTATTATAACTTCATCTTTAGTTTTTTAAATCAGCAGCAGTCCGGGCTGACACGGCGCTGAATGCCCTGCCTGCATAAATACCGAACCGTTCGCGGCAAGTTTAAAATTACACAACTAAATGAAAATATCAACTGCATTCATTTCATTGTTAATAGTTATAAATTGTTATTCTCAAACTTTCGACAACACACTTACCAACCAAATAAAATTCAAAATTGACAACATCTTTGCAACTTTTGCAAAACCTAATTCAGCAGGTTATGCCATTGGAATAGTAAAAGGAACAAAAATTTTATACACCAAAAGTTATGGCTCGGCTAATCTTGACTATGAAATCCCAATAACCGAAAATTCTGCTTTTGACATTGCTTCGGTTTCAAAACAATTCACTGCAGCCTGTATTGCATTGCTTATCATAGATAATAAAGTTACGCTTAAAACACCTGCAGAAATATTTATTCCTGAATTATCAAAATATAAAGACACTATACGCATAAAGCATTTAATCTATAACACAAGCGGAATCATTGACTATTACAAACTTCCAAGACCTGATGGTGAAAGCTGGGTAACTTTTAATTATTTTGATAATACTTATTGCATAAAGGTTTCCTTAAATCAGGATACACTTGCATTCAAGCCCGGCGACAAATGGGATTATTGCAACGTGAATTACATGCTGCTTGCAAAAATTGTCGAAAAAATAAGTGGACAATCGTTTCGGGAATTTTGCATGCAAAGACTTTTTCTTCCGCTTGGCATGACTCATACATTAGTTAATGATGACAATACAGAAATTATTCAAAACAGAGTTACTCCTTATAACGAAAGAACTCATGAGATTGTAGATGCATACCGCAAAGAAGGATTTGATGTGAACTATGATGGCAAATGGATTCAGCATTTAAGAAATTCACCGCATTATGGTGGCAGTGGTGTAGTAACAACAGTTAACGACCTTATAAAGTGGAGTGAAAATTTTTTTACAAAAAAGTTTGGCGGACAAGAATTTTACGATTTGATGCATCATACAGAAAAATTTGCAAATGGCAGAGATAATCAGGCATTCGGTCTTTATTTTGACACATTAAAAGGTCGCAGCTATGTTGCCTGGGATGGTGGTGACTATGGCGTAAGCAGTCAGGTAATTCGTTTTATAAATGAAAAGGTTGCAATCATTGTTCTTTCAAATATTGGCACTGGTGAAGCATATAAAAAAGCAAACACGATTGCAGAAATTTTAATAGACAAAAAAATTCTATAAAACCTGCCACCAACAAAAGTATTTATGCAAGCAGGGCTGACAGTACGCTGAATATCCTGCCTAAAATAAATACCGGGGCGTTGGTGGCAATTTTAAATGACTTGTACTTATAAAAAAACCAACTAATTAATGAGTAAGCAACTTCTTATCAGTTTCATTCAAAGCAATATTCCAAATATCAGCGTTTCAAAAGAAGCATTGAAAATTATTGTAAATATGTTTAATGAAATCGACTTTGAAAAAAATGAATTTCTTTTAAAGCAGGGCAAGGTTAGTGATTATTATTATCTGGCAGAAGGATTTATAAGGGCTTATACTTATGACACCAATGGCATAGAAACAACGACATATTTTTATACAAAAGACCATGTGATTTTTGAGGCGGCTTCTTTCTTCCTTCATATACCGTCAACTGAGTACATTCAGGCAATAACGCCTTGTAAAGTGTTTGCTGTAACATTTGAAAAACTAAACGTTCTTTTTCATGAAGTGCCTGAGTTCAGGGAGTTTGCACGAGCCATGTTGGTAAGAGAATTTGTGGCATACAAACAACGCACATTAGCCATGATTAATAAAAGTGCGGAAGAACGCTATGCTAATCTTATAGCAACCAACAAAGAAATATTTCAGTATGCTCAGCTTAAACATGTTGCTTCTTACCTTGGCATGACAGATACATCTTTAAGCAGGATTAGAAAAGAATTTACAAAAAAGTAGCGCCTTATTTCTTGTCAATTGGCAATTTGTTTCTTGTCAATTGGCAGGCATGTTTAGCAAATAATTTTAGTGCTTTGTGTTGTAATTAAAAAAATATTTACGATGCAAAATTTACCGTTTTATGTGTACCTGATATTTGGTGCAACTGTGCTTACAGCCATCTGGCTGTTTTTTAAAGCTTCTCATTATTCTAAGTCATTTTTAGTTGTGCTGCTTTCCTGGATTGCCCTTCAGTCGGCACTTGCCATCGGCGGTTTTTATAATGACCCCAAAACAATGACAGCAAGATTTCCTTTGCTGTTTTTACCTGCTTTGCTTTTTCTTATTTACAGATTTTCAACCAAAAAAGGAAGAGCATTTATTGACGGTTTAGACTTACCGACACTTACGCTTATCAGCACTGTGCGATTGTTTGTAGAATTGGTTTTATCCTGGCTGCTTATACACAAAACAATTCCGGAAGCAATGACTTTTAATGGCAGAAATTTTGATATTTTTTCTGGTATAACAGCACCAATCGTTTATTACTTTGGGTTTGCGAAAAAGACTTTGAGCAACAAAGTTATTCTTGCCTGGAACTTTCTATGCCTTGCATTATTGATTAATGTTGTATTAAATGCAGTATTGTCTTTGCCTGACCTGTATCAAAGATTTGGGTTTGAGAGACCAAATATGGCTCTTGGTTTTTTTCCTTTTATATTGTTGCCTGCTTTTCTTGTGCCGTCTGTATTGTTTTCAATGGTGGCCTCAATACGGTTGTTGACAAAACACACTAACAGTGCGGATATGAATTTGAAAAATGATGAGGTGTAAAAAACAGCAGCCAACAAAAGTATTTATGCAATCAGGGCTGACATTACGCACTTCGGTAGCAGATTCGCTATTTAGCTTTTGTTCCGGCTTGCGTAGCGCTGTTGTACATTTTATTATAACTTCAGCTATTGTTTTTCAAACCGGCAGCAGTCCGGGCTGACACGGCGCTATTGCCCTGCCTGCATATACCGAACCGTTAGGTGCAATTTTTCTGAATCTCCTCTACTTGACAGACAACTAAGAATTTGAGTACATTGCAACAAAAATTATAAGACTTTTTGAAAGTTGAACAAAACATACAAAGATTAAAATACTTGCTGTCGTTACTAAAAATGTCAGTTGAAGAGTTATTGCCGATAATTAGCGTAGGACTAAAAACGCCTATAACAAAAGAACAGGTTTTTACTGCAAATATTGAGCTTAGCTATTTAAAAAGAATTGACAAAGTTTTCAGCAAAGGAATTCACTACTATTTGGACCCCAAATCACCAGAAATTTCAAAAGATGCAAGTATCTTTTTTAGAAAGAATAAATTTGACGTTGACTTAAATTTAGGTGCTAGAAAAATCGTCAACCATTTTGAAGAATTTAAAATTTCGCTGTCTGCTATTGCCGAACTTTCAGACGTTAAGTTTGAAAGGCAATTATCTGTTACTAAGATTAGTAATAGTCCTAAAAATGTAGCCAATGAAATTAGAAAAATTATTACACCTGAGTTCAAAGAAAAACCAAAGGAATACCTAACTGAGCTAATAAAAAAGTTAGCCGAAAAAAATATTTTAGTTTTTGAGTTCGTAGAAACTTGGAACAAGAGAGATAAAGCTAATATTGATGGCTTTTTTCTCAAACCAAATGTTATCGTTTTAAAAAGACACCAAATTTCATTTAAAAGAGAAATTTTTACTCTTGCTCATGAATTAGCACACTATCTTTTGGACGAAGAAGAAATTGATAAAATTGAATATGATGATTTAGTAAATCAAAATTTATCAAAGATTGAAAGTTGGTGCAATGATTTTGCGTATTATTTTTTAAGTGGAGATTTTGAAAAAGTGATTGAAACTATTGACAACTCAAATGCCCAAAATGATTACAACATTGATTTAGTTCAAAGCATTTCCGAAAAAACTCATTTAAGTAGAATTGCAATTTTTACCAAGTTATTACTGCTTAATAAGATTAGTCCAGCCAACTACAGAAAAGTAAGAAATGAATTTGAAGAAGAGTTTCGAATTAAAAACGAAGAACTAAAAAAGCAAAGAGAATTAGATAAGCAAAATGGAATCAATACTGGCGGCTCAACACCAATTCCAATCAAATCGCCACTTTTAGTTTCAACTATTCAAACAGCATTTTACGAAGGTTTAATTAATGAATATGAATTTTGTAAAAAACTAAATATTAAACCTGAAAAAATAGACAGTTTTCTCTATGAAAGTAGTAATTGATACCAGCTCACTTTTGTCGTTGGTTCGTTATTACTTGCCATTTGACAAACAGAGAATATTGTTCGAAATCGTAAAAGCAAAAATATCTACTGGCGAAGTTTTGGTTATTGACAAAATAATTGACGAATGTGCATATACCTCCAAAGGAATTGTATTAGAAACTCTTTCATTTCTTACTGACAAAGCCTTTAATAAAAAACACAAACTTCCACTTAACACAGAGTTTATTCTTCCTCCTGCACCTGCAAAATTTTACAGAATGGTGGACAACAATTTTGTAGTTGCAGTTCAAAGAGCAAGGTTGAATGAAACACAATATGACTCATTGAAGAATGACTTTATGAACTCTGCTGATATGAAAATGATATTGACAACTTTAAATCTCAAAAAGGATAATCCATTAGAAGATATATTTCTTGTTACAGAAGAAACCGAAGTAAGTAACGATAATAAAGTATTCAAGAAAATTCCCGCAATTTGCTCACAGATAAACTTAGAGACACTAAATATTCAACAACTCATAGACAAATTGGAAGGCATTAAAATAGAAATCAAATAAAACTGCACCTAACAAAAGTATTTATGCAAGCAGGGCTGACATTACGCACTTCGGCAACAGGTTCGCTATCAGCTTTCGTTCCGGCTTGCGCAGCGCTGTTGTGCTTTTATTCATAACTTCATCTTTTGTTTTTCAAACCGGCAGCAGTCCGGGCTGACACGGCGCTGAATGCCCTGCCTGCATAAATACCGAGCCGTTGGTGGCAATTATATTTACCACCTAATATTTTCCAACCTGACCTTTAAGCTGGTTAAGGATTTTTTGTGCGTTAAAGGCAATGCCATGGCGAAACACCCACTGTATTTTTTCAATATTATTAATATTGTTTGCAACGCTTCCGCCTATTACAACTAAATCAGCGTTTTTACCCACTTCAATAGAACCAATATTTTTTTGAGCATTCAATGCCAAAGCACCATTGTAAGTAGCTATTCTTATGGCTTCTATTGGTGTAAAGCCTTCTTTGGTTAAAAGTTCTATGGCGCGCAAACTTCCATAGCCTGCCAATACACTTCCATTGCCGGTTGGGTCTGTACCTACTGTTAGCAAGCCACCTGCATCGGCAAACTCTTTTTCCATAACAAAATCTTTTGCAACAGCATCATTCATCGCAGCTCTTTTTTCCTGGCTGTAATATTTCAAATACATATCTTTTGTATCAGGTGCCATAGCGTCAAGCACTTCCTGCTTCGGTACAGTATCCTGTGTGCACAATCCTTCAAAAACAGCCAGTGTGGAAGTAAGTATTACTTTACGCTGAATAAGAAAATCAATCAGGTCTTTCGCCTGTTTACCTTTTGGGTCAATAGCCGCCAGCGAATTTGCAGATGCAAAGCATTCACCGTTTTTTTTGCCGGGTATAAAATCTGTTGATGCTAAAAAACCATGTTCCAATTGATCAATGCCTAATGATGCGGCTTTACGATATGTGACGGCGCATAAATGACCTGTAACTTTTAAGTTACGTTTATGTGCAGCATCAATGGCAGCTTTAAGAGAAGCACTGTCAAGAGTCATGTAAGCTTTAAAAGAAGTGAAGCCTTAATCAGCCCAAAAATTTACAAAAGCTGTTGCTTCAGCCGGCGTTGTTATTTCTTGCATTTGAGGAGCAAAACCGCCTTTGCCCTCCATGTATGGCGCCGTAACATACATAGCAGGGCCAATGATGTTATTAGATCAATTTCTTTTTTTAATGAAAGATCAGAGTAGGGCTCAACACTGCCTGCTGTGCGTATAGTGGTTACGCCACAGGCAAGATAAAGCCTTGGAAAAGTAACAGGAAGCTGTTTAAAATGCACATAAAAAGGTGAAACGCTAACGGCAGGATAAAACATGTGTTCATGCAATAACACAAAACCCGGCAATACCGTTTTGCCAGTGCAATCTATAATTGCTGCATTGACAGGTATATTTTCGCTGGTGTTATTGCCTGTTGCGCTAATTATGCCATGTATAATAATAATGATTTGGTTTGAAAGAATTTTTTTATGAATAACATCAGCCACATCACAATGCGTTAATGCGATTGTATCCTGCTTATAATCTATGTATTGCTGAATGGATGGAGAATATGAATGTTGCGCAGAAGCCTGAAAAGTAAAAAAGCAAGGAATAATAAATATTGTTATTAGCTTAACAGCAAATAAATTGAAAGCAAAATTTTTTATCTTCATAAAAATTTATTTATGCTAAAAATAATAACCTTATCCGTTTTACTAATTGCAGTACAAAACAATTCACATGCGCAAACTATTACAAATACCGTTTGGAAATCTTATTTTGGTGCACCTATCAATGATACTGCTACATTAACAATCAGAAACGATTCATCAAGCATTACAAACAGTCACGGCATGACAGTAGTAATGTCAACAGTACATGTTAGTAATGACACAATCAGTATTGTTGATGTTGCAGGACCGATTAAATGCCAACAAGATGCTACGGGTATTTACAGTTATACAATATCCGGGGACAAATTAATTTTACATGTTGTAAGTGATGATTGCGATGGCAGGGCTAATTCACTAAGTGACAGGCAATGGATGAAAGTAAGTAAATAATAATACCACTCTGATTTTTGAATAACTTCTGCCGACAAAAGTATTTATGCAAGCAGGGCTGACAATACACACTTCGGCAGCAGGCTCGCTATCAGCTTTCGTTCCGGCTTGCGCAGCGCTGTTGTGCTTTTATTCATAACTTCATCTTTTGTTTTTCAAACCGGCAGCAGTCCGGGCTGACACGGCGTTATTGCCCTGCCTGCATAAATACTTAGCCGTTAACGGTAACCCATAAATGAAACATCACAGGGGACACATAATAATATTGCGACCAGACCTTGACCAATTGAGGTTTGAAGCTCTTGACCATTTTCAAAAGCATAAAGCAGATTACAATGAATTAAGGCAGCACTTTTCATTCATTAACCCAAATAATTACAGAGGAACAGGCAGAACGCATTTTGAAGGAAATCCATTTTATATTGACAAAGGTGTTTTACTTTCTTATCCAGACACAAACATCAATTCCCTTGACAATGTAGAGGCAAGAAAATTATTCGCAAAGTATGAAGATGCAAATACGCCTGCAGACACTCTTGATGACTTACCCTTCTATTCATTGCAAGAAATGCAAAATGTTTTTGAATTTATAACCAACAAACAGGATTACGAAATATTAAAAATATCAGAAAACAAAGAGACACTTTCAAATAAAACTCTTGGGTTTGACATAGGTTACATAGGTGGAGACTTTTTCTCTGCAATTGCCGATGTTGCAATCAAACCTTTATGGCATCCACCAGACTTTGACGATATGGAAGATATTGTGCAGCACTTAAAATGCTTAAATCAATTTTGTTTGTTTGACACTTACGAAAAAGCAAAGGCTTATAGACAAACTTACTTATCAAAAAAATGGGGAGAAAAGGAAATGTCGGACGGTCAAATAACAATAATTCAAATTGAAAACTTATAGATTTGGGTATACTGCCAACAAAAGTATTTATACAAGCAGGGCTGACAGTACGCACTTCAGCAGTAGGTTTGTCTCGTCCTGAATAGGTTGACTAAAAATCACCTATTTTATGGATTTAAAAACGCAGATTATTCAGGAGTA
>CAHJWK010000107.1 GCA_903642275.1 Chitinophagaceae bacterium | reverse complement strand
CAGCCGTATTATAATTACCACTGATGTTTGAATACATTGCGTTATCGCCGATTGACACATTTCGTGCTCCTGTGGAATTATTATAAAGAGATAAATAACCAGTTGCTGTATTATTATTGCCGGAAGTTATATTTCTTAAAGCCTGATAACCGGTTGCAGTATTATTTTTACCTGTAACACCGGTACTGCCTGCATTTAAACCCACAAACGTGTTTGAATCTAAAGGTGTGTAAAATACCGGTACACCGTTTTTGTAAATAACACCGGTTAAATAAAGGTTTTTCCAGCCAATAGTAGTTAAACCAAGATTAACGGAGCCTGTGCTCCCTGGCACAAGACTGTGGTTAACCGCCGTGTTTGAGACAAGGTTAGATAAGCTGGTATTTGCCTGGCTAATGCTTTTACTGAATGTACTTACAATAAAGATCAGGGTTAGCCCCAAGTAGATTTTTGTTTTCATAAATTATATTTAAGCAATAAAAATATCTTCATTGAAAGACCTTGTAATTTTTATTCGCTAAACAACTTAGTTCAATCTATATTTTGCATTCAACTAAGTAAGTTGCATCTAAATAGAGACGAATGGCATTTGTCGAGATAGTAGATAATTCTATCTGATTGCCTGTGGATGTAGCAACTTGTAAGCTATTTTTATTAGGTTTAAAAATGCAATATTCCATTTGTACGGTAATTAAAAAAAGTCATAAAAAAATATGAAAGCATGCTCCTTATAAATAAAAAATTTCATAATTATTACCCGGTTATAGTAATTGCTTTCTGTATAATGATATTTAATTCATCTTTTGTTATCGCACAAAATGCAAATAAAAATCATGGAGGTATTATTGGCGAAGTGATAACCAGCGATAGTCTTCCGGCTTCTTATGTAATAGTAACAATTGTTGAAAACAAACAGTCTGTTATAACAAATAAAAACGGAAATTTTTATTTTGATAAACTTAATAACGGGATTTATAAATTACTGGTTTCGGGTGTGGGTATTGCAGATTTTTTGCAAACTGCAGAAGTTAATAATAACAACGTTCATGTTCTCTTAAAAATTAATATTAATGCAAAGCAGTTAGAAGAGGTTATTGTAAAAACCCAGGCGCAGTCTTATACTATAAAGAACAATTCTTCCGTAACAAGGTCTGATATTCCAATTCAAGATATTCCACAATCAATTGAAATAGTAAGCCAGCAGCAACTTAAAGACAGGCAGGCTTTGAATTTAAATTGATGACTTTCATTGTTTGATGTTGCCTGCTGTATAAGCTTGCCTGATATATTGTATAATGAAAGCGTTGTTTTAGCTGAAGCGGTTAAGCCTTCAACTCTTATTACGTCTTTTGCAGGATTAGGATATAATCTTGCATTGATTGAATTGCTTACATCATTCTTAATCACTGATGAAACGTTTGCATCATTTGCTGCAATTGCTTTATCATCTAAAGAAAAATGCAGCTTCCATTTAAAGGCACCACCGCTTTTATCACCATCATATGCTTCAGCCCTGCCCGTCCAACCATAAAATGGATTTAGAAATGCTACGTCTGAATGCTCACCCTGAAGGCCACCGCTATCAATCAATACCCAGCTTTTACCACCATCGCGGCTGTAAGAAGAACCATATACCGGTGTAAAGCCTGGCAATGTTGATACATATGTGTGCGTGCCCGGAATTACAGTTATAAACCCGCCCATTACATAACCGGTGAAATCAGTTTTTTGTGTCCATGTTTCACCACCATCATGTGTAACTGCTTCAAAAGATTGATTAACCCCATCAAAAGGGAAGCCTACAGCTATACCATTTAATTTATCTGCAAAAGCAAAACCAAACCCAAATTGCGGAACATTGTATGGAAATGACTGCCAGTTACGGCCTAAATCATCTGAACGATACATGTATTCGTTGCCCAAATTATCATAAGCTATACACCAAAACCTGTTTTTATAAACTGCATAAGCACTAAAATTTACGCTGTGAACACCTGCAACTGCAGGCGGTATACTTGCTTTAGGCACTTTTTGCCATGTTTTGCCTGCATCAGCAGTGGTATATATATGCAGGTGCAGGCTATCATTATCATTGCCGTCGCCTACTGTAACACCATGATTGGCATCAAAAAAAAATACACAAAATCTATATAGGTACTATCAGTATAAAGTTGATGAACACCTGTTTGCTTCCATGTGGCGCCTCCATCTATAGTTTTAAAAATACCACCACCAATGCCATCAACATCGTTATACATAGCGGCATAACAAGTATTGGCATCAATGGCTGAAATATTACCAATGGCAAGTGCAGCAGAAGTTGGTATAGTATCGTATCGCCATGTTTTACCGTTATTTGCTGTGCGCACAAATCGCCTGGTATCACCCGCAGAATCATAAGCTACTTTAGCCCAAAAAGTATTAAAACAAGGCACTTGTACCTATGGCATAAAACTGTTATAAGTGTGCGGTGCATAAACACTTTGCCAAGTAAGGATTAATTTTTAATCTAAAATTCTGATTTTGATTGCCCAAACTCTGAGGCTTGTGAAAGCGTTGCATGAAATTGAATTTCTTTTTCATTTCCATGTTTTTGTTTTGGGCAGTGGCAGCAAATGCAAGCAGTGTTAAAAGAGTAACGGAGTAAAGAATTTTTTTCATAAAGTTGTTTTAGAAATGATATATTAAAATTCTAAAACCCTGTTTAGGATAAATTTTATTTTCTACCGTTTAATTTATAAAAGCGTTAGATAGTTGTGTTATGTTGACGAATGACATCGAGCGATTAAATGTTTCTTTCTTAAAAAACAGCAATAATTTTAAAAATTATTTTGTGATTTGACCAGACATGAATTTATATTTTCGAATAAGCTTAAACCAAGACTCGCAAGGCATTTAGTATTCTGGATTACTTACTGCATTTATTTTTATATACAGAGTATTCCACCACAAACATTTACTGAATTTTTTATAGCGAAAACCTACTTTATTGCCCTTATAAATTTGTGCACTTTTGTTCCGGTCTTTATTATAACAACTTATTTTCTTATTTACTACTTGTTGCCAAAAACAATAATGAAAAGGAAATATTTACTTTTTATAACGGGCTTTTTACTGTCATACATAGCAGGAACAGCAATAAATTATTTTACCACACAATGGTTTCTTTTTATTACAGGTTATTTTCCAAATACATTTCAACACAGAATTGAAATGAGCAATTACAATACACGCTGGGGAATGATAATAGCTACAATTGCATTAGGTATTAAACTTACAGAAAACTGGTATTTGCAGCAACAGCAAAATTTTGAACTAATTAAAAGAAAAGCAAAAGCCGAGATGCAATCTGAAAAAGCAAGAATTCATCCGGAATTACTGCTGCGTTCTTTGAATACTATACACAGCAATATTCAAATAAACACTGATAAAGCGCCTTCGTTAATATTGAACCTTTCTGAAATTTTAAGTTATTCTCTCTACGAAAACGATAACATAATGGTTCTTCTTAAAAGTGAATTGTTTCAATTACAAAATCTTATAGCGCTTGAACAGTCAAAAAAAGAAAGCGGAATTTCTGTTCAGCTACAGGTAAAAGGCGATACAAATAATTATATAGTACCTATGGTATTTATTAAAATAGTTGAAACAATCATTTCACGCTTGTATAAAGAAAACGTTAACTCATGTTTACTGCAGATTGATTTAGTTGTTCATAATGAAATGCTTCTTTCAACTTTTACGCTTTATAATGACACTGAAAATAATTTACAAAATATTTCATGGTCTTTTTTTATAACGGGTATAAGAAACAGGTTGAGTAATCACTATAATTCAACAGACTTTAAAATTAAACTGGATAATGATAAAAAAAGAATAATTATAAACCTTCAATTAAAACTTTTAACCCAATTGCAAAAAATGGATTTGCTTTAACACAATGGAAATATATTGATGACAGCTTATGATTTTATATTCACTAAAAAATCTCCTGCAAAATATTATAGGCATATTATTTTTTGGGTCGCTCAATTCTTTTTTTGGACTTTTTGGACAACAGGTTTTTTTTTAGGCCTAGTTCAGCTTTTAAAATCCGGACTTAGATTCAATGGCGCTTTAATACTGCATGCCGTATATACTTATTTAATCGTATATTATTTTTCACCAAAATATCTTGAAACAAAAAATTATAAAAAATTTACTCTTTCAGTTTTCACCGCATCGTTGGTTTGTTATATTCTGTATGTATTTTATTTTATAAATTTTTTTTATGGAGTACATAATTATTTTGAAGAATTTAAACAAAACAGTAACCATCAACAGCTACTTGTAACATGGTATTTTTCTATGAATTTTATTATTGAGGGTCCGCCTGTTGTTTGTGCTATGTTTTTATGCTGCAAAATGCTTAAGAATTATTATATTAAAATGGATGAGAAACAGATGCTGGTTAAAGAGAATGCACAGGCGGAAATGCAAATTTTAAAAGCGCAGGTGCAGCCGCATTTTTTATTCAACACGCTTAATAATATTTATTCATTCACCTTAAATAAATCTCCTAAAGCAAAAGAACTTGTATCAAATCTTTATGAAATAATGAAATACATGGTAGATGATTGCAATGTTGAATTAATAGAACTAAGCAAAGATTTAAAAATGGTACAGGATTATATTGAACTGGAAAAAGTACGTTATGGCAAGCGGCTGGATATCACAATACACATAGATGGCAGGTATCAAAATAAATTAGTAACGCCTCTATTAATAATACCGTTTGTTGAAAATGCTTTCAAGCACGGTACCAGCAAAATGCTTAAAGACCCTTGGATAAAATTATCAATACAAGTTGATGAAGCAGTATTGCATTTCACATTGGCAAATAGTAAACCTGCGAATGAAATAGTAAACGGTAATCATGGTATTGGCTTGAACAATGTAAAGAAAAGATTAGAGCTTTTATATCCGCAGAATCATTTGCTGGTAGTAGAATCAACGGAAAATACTTTCACTGTAAATATGCAGATACCTTTATACAATATGCAGGAAAAAATTGTTGCTTAAATTAATATTATAACGTGCCTGACCATAAAAAAATAATTTGTCTGGCTGTGGATGATGAACCGCCGGCTTTGCAGATAATTGAAAAATACATTGCTTCTGTACCTGCTTTAGAATTAAAAGCTGTTGCAAACAACGCTGTTGATGCATTATCAATTTTGCAGAATAATAAAATTGATTTGATATTTCTTGATATACAAATGCCGCAATTGCTGGGTACTGACTTTATGCGTTCACTTATTAATCCGCCTAAAGTGATTTTTACAACTGCTTTTAGAAAATATGCAGTTGATGGTTTTGAATTAGATGCTGTTGATTATTTATTAAAACCTATTTCGTTTGAACGCTTTTTAAAGGCAGTGAATAAAGTAATGCGATTAAACATTACAACAACAGAAAATGAATTGCCTTTTAAAGTTCAACAAACAAATCCTGCATCAGATAGTTTTATTTATTTACGTGCCGACAGGAAAAACATCAAAGTAAATTTTAATGATATTCTATTTATAGAAAGCTTGAAGGATTATATAAAAGTTGTAACAAAAGATAAAACCATTGTTACAAAGCAGGCCATTTCATCCATTGAAGAAAATCTTCCCAAAGATTCATTTATCCGTACCCACCGCTCATTTATTGTTGCTGTTAATAAAATTGAATCTTATACAAACGAATTGGTGCAAACAGGCAAATATGAAATTCCCATCAGTCGCAGTTACAGGCATGAAGTAGAAAAGATGCTGCAACAGAAATAGTTTACAATGCCTTATTAAATTATATACAACCGCAGAAATGGCTCTGTTGCTTATATTAACCATTCGTTGTTTCATGCATCAGCGCATAAAATGATTTTTTATAAATACTGCAATAACAATGAACGGAAATAGTATAACATACATGCCGTATTTATAAGTATCATGTTAATACCATAACCGTATCTTCTTCGCTGCCAGGGCGGGGTGAGACGAACATGGTACGAACATGGTACAAACATGGTATAAAGAAAACACCTGTATAAAGCCCATGCACAAAAGCCGGAATGCCTTTACGGGACAAGCAAAAAACTTTTACCCCTTTGCTGCGGTTGCACTGTTTATTAATTTAGTATGCCAATTTAACTAACGATATTTAATTATGCTCTTTATAAACCTTTAAACATGCTTACCAAAACAACGCCCGCAGCCAAACATATTGTTGCACACAAACAAAAGAAAACCATTACTAACCCAATAGGCCAACTTAAGCCGCCACCTTTAAAGAGCCAGCTTACAGACTGGTGTGATAAAGAGTTTATACAAACTTCTTTAAAAATAAAAGATGGTGCTTTAAAAAACTGGCGCAAGAAAAATGTAATTACCTGGAGCACACTAAACAATAATATTTTTTATTACAAGCCTTCTTTTATAAAAGAGCTGGAAGATAACAGGAGGGGGAAAATGTGAGTTGGTTAATGCATCGGCTCTTAGCAGGAAACGATGAATAACACTAAAAAAACATTGCAGGCAGACAAAAGATAAATTGGGTATGCATTTTACACCATTTATTGCCTGGTTCATCGGCGATTAATCTATTAAACCCTCAAAATCACTTCCATCATTTATATTTATCAACGATGTTTAATTTAAAATACCGTTATGCACTTATAGGGTTACTGGCTGCATATTCATATTTAGTTACACTTTTTTCAGAAGTGTATTTTTATTATGGCATCAGGGCGCCGGTGTATGTTATTCTTTTTGTTTTTGTATTGATTACGCTGCTGGTGTGGGAGGGTAATCGCTTTATACAAAAACTTTTAATCCGCACTTTTTCTTCTGATAATACGCTCCAGTTTTTGATAATTTTCTTTATTGCCGGCATGACTGCCTCTGCAATTATAGCTGTTACAGTAGTGCTTATAGTAAATGCTTTATTGCTTCATCAGCCTTTATATAACTTACACATATCGCTTAAGCTGGCTTTTACGTATGCTACGCGCATTAACCTGTTCTTGCATGTTGCTAATGGTATTTTTGTTTTTGCTGAAAATTATAAACTCAAACAACTTGAAACAGAAGCGTTAAAAAGAGAAACAGCACAGGCACAACTGCAGGCAGTTAAGAGCCAGGTGAATCCTCATTTTTTATTTAATAATCTGAATGTATTATCAAGTCTTGTGCTGCTTGAAAATCCTGATGCCAATAAATTTCTTGAAGCTTTTGCAAAAGTGTATCGTCATATTCTTTCAAGCCAGCAGGAAGAATTAATTACGTTACGTGCAGAGCTTGAGTTTATGGAACCGTATGTTTTCTTGCTAAAAAAGCGCTTTCCTGAAAGTATTTTTATAACACTTGATATACCTGATAAATTTCTATCGTATTATATTTTGCCGGTTGCCTTGCAGATGCTTATTGAAAATGCCATCAAACATAACATCGCTTCAAAAGCAAAGCCTTTGACGATAAGCATAGTAACAGATGCCAACAATAAACTTATCATAAGCAATAACCTGCAAACCAAAACTCCCGAAGGTGAATCAACCAATGTGGGTTTAAAGAATATTGCGCAGCGATATGATTTAACAACAGGGAAAAATATTGATATTATAAAAACAAACGAAAGCTTTTCCGTTGCATTGCCATTAATTGTTCATAAGCTATGACCGCCATTATCGTTGAAGATGAAATGCTTGCTGCCGACCGAGTAAAATTATTATTGCATCAGGTTGATGCAGATGTTGAGGTTATAAAAGTGCTTGACAGCATTGAAGAAACTGTACATTGGTTGCAGCATAATACATTGCCGGATTGTATGATTGTTGACATTCATTTGTCTGACGGTTCAGCCTTTCACATCTTTGAAAAAATCAACATACACATCCCGGTGATTTTTACTACCGCTTATGACAAATACGCCATTGATGCTTTTAAAGTATTAAGTGTTGATTATCTTTTAAAACCCGTGACAGCAGAAGCTTTAAGCTTTGCCATCACCAAGCTTAAACAATTTCATCTGAACCAAAAGCCCGCAATTGATTATGATAAGCTGGCAAAATTTATCAGTAATGAAAAGGAAACTTATAAAACAAAATTTTTGGGCAGTATCGGCAGAAAAAAGTTTTTTATTTTTTCGAAAGAAGTTTCATTTTTTTGTGCTGTTAATAAAATTGTTTATCTCATTACTGCGGAAGGTGTGCGTTATACCGTTAATAACAACATTGAGGAATTACAATCGCTGCTTAACCCGTTAGAATTCTTTCGTGTGAACAGAAGTGTTATTGTAAATGTTATTTATATCGGTATGATAAAACCATATATCAACCACCGGCTGAGGATATTTATGAAGTCAGGTGCTTCAACCGAAGAAGTGCTGGTGAGCCGTAAACGTGTTGCTGACTTTAGAAAGTGGGCAAAAAATTAATTGTTTATGATTCGAAATTGTTTGCTGTTGCTTTTGTGTATAATCGCTATAAATAATGCATCAGCACAAATAAAAGATGATGTGATTTATTTAAAAAATAAAAACATTATCCGCGGGCATATCATTAAAAAAAACGATTCACTTTATACCATACAAACTGCCGACGGAAGTATCTATAATTACATGTTGCCGTATGTTGAAAAGGTAGTGCAGGAAAAAGCTTATCATAACTTTATCAACAAAGCAAATGGCTTTGCACATTACACTGAATTAGGAACTTTAGTTGCCGGTAAAACAACGCAACAAGGTGTTACAACGGCTGCATTTTCTTTTCAAACGGTTAATGGCTATAAGTTTAATCAATATGCTATGCTTGGGTTTGGTGTTGGTGCAGATTTATATGCCACGCAAACCATCGTGCCTTTATTCGCTTCTCTTAGAGGTGATATAATCTCGACCGGCAATGTTGTTCCTTTTTATTTTGCGGATGCAGGTTATGGCGCTAACATCACTCAAAAATCTCCCGGTTCAGATAATTTTAAAGGCGGTTTATTATATGCAGCAGGATTGGGTTTAAAAATTCCTTTCAACCGTACCGCAGGCTTTTTATTAAGCTTAGGTTATCGTTATCAAAAAACATCTTATAACATTAATAATACATCAACAGATGTTTTGTATAAAAGACTGGCAATACGTGCGGGCTTTTTCCTGTAAATAAAAAAGCCGCTTCACTACAAAGCGGCTTATCAATGTAAACAAAAAAATTAAGGTTGTAATACCTGATTAACTACATGTACTACGCCATTAGTAGCTAAAATGTTTGCAGGATATGCGTAAGCAAATGTTTTATTTTGATCACCTTTTACATAAGCCCTGTTTAAACCCAGTAAACCAATTAAAGTATTGTTGGGTGCAGCGGCAATGGTTGTAACTGTTCCAAAAAACCCGAAGTCCAATGAAAAATATCTTGAAGCAATCACGTGATATTTTAAAATGTTTGCCAATGCATCAATTTGAGTTTGATCTGTAATGGCACTGATATTTGCTGCGGTATTAAACGGTGCAGGCAATTTTGCAAACGCAGCATCTGTTGGTGCAAACACAGTAAAGTCTCCCGCATTTTGAAACACACCCACAAGATTTGTTTTTACAAGTGCTGCAACCAGTACAGTTAGCCCGCTGTTACCAACAGCAATCTGTGCAATATTCTGAGAAGGAAATGCAAGCACATTATCTATTACATGTACCACCGCGTTTGACAAAACCAAATCTGGTATTAATACTAATGTATTTCCGTTAAGCGCCAGCAAACCATATTCTTTAGATAGATATACGGTATTATCATTGCTACTTCCTACAGGTTTTAATGTTGTTGTGCTGCTGCGCCCGCTTGCAATTTGTTTGCTTAACACTTCAGTACCTAATACATGGTAGAGCAATATGTTTTTTAAAGCATCAATCTGGCTTTGGTCTGTAATAGCATTAATGTTAGCGGCGTTATTAAATGGTGCAGGCAATTTTGCAAAGGCTGCATCAATTGGTGCAAATACAGTTTCTTTAAAATCCGGCGATGCTAAAGTTGATGCTAACCCTGTTTTTACAACAGCAGCCGTAAGTGCACTAAAAAATGGCAATTTAGAAACAACGGTAATAAGATTAAGTGGCAGCGAAATCTTATTAGTTACTGATTGAGAATTAACATTAAATGTCTTGCTGAATGCCGTGTTAAAATTTTTGCCGAACGCAGTATTTGCAGCAACCGTTTGGTTTATCGAATTCTGTGCATCGGCTTTTAATTGAGTGCCATCATCTGTAGACACTTTACCGTTGCCATTTCGGTTAAAAGTTTCTTCTTTCTGGCATGCAGTTAACAAGAAACAACTAAGCAAAAAATACAATCCTGTTTTTAGAATTTTTGTTTTCATTATGGAAATTTTGTTGTTAAAAATTAACAGTACATATCAAATAAAAATCCACATCTGTATTTAAAAAATCACAAGCCTGTGAAATGATTATAAATTGGTGTGAACTGCCATTAAAAAGGACTTAATTGTTATGCTCGGTGATACTAATATAAAGATTTATTGAGTAAATACAGGTGCACAACAGTCTGTGTGTCCACATATTCATCGCATTGTCTTTTAGCAGGGTGAAAATATTGTAGCCGCCTTAGCTGTTCTTTAATAAACAAATCACGCACAAAACCTTTTCCTGGTATTCTTCTTCTTTAACGTTGCAGATGTTTGCCTGTATGGTTGCGTTATAAAAATGCGCTGCAAACATTTGCCATGCAGATTGCAATTGAGTTTTATTAAGGTCGTTGACGTATTTCTTTACAACAGAGTGTTGAAACAATGGTATGCGCTAAAATAAATATTATAACGGTAAGTGTAATAATGCTGATTATTGGGCTGCTTAACGTGTCGGGATATTAAAAGTCATTTTATAAGTTAATTACGTTAGCACGTCATGTCGAGGTGACGAGACATCTTATGAATTTAAACCTATTAATGTACAGGAGATTTCTCCTATCGTCGAAATGACGATTCAAACTTATTCCATGTAATCAATAGTAAGAAACCTTAATAATAATATAGCTATATAATAAAGCATACAAAGTCTTACAACTATCATTTCAAGGTAAGCTTATACATACATGCGGGCATAACAAGGCATAATACGGCATAACAAGGCATAATTGGAGGTGATTGCTGTTTGTATAAAACGGCGTTCTAATTTAGTGCTGCTATAGCATACATGCCCATACTAGTAGCGGCATGTATAAGTTGAGAAACCATATTATTTAACCATTTAAAATCCATTATTATGGGTACATACCAAAAGGGTATTATGGGTGCTTTTTCCGGCACCATTGGCACAGTGATCGGCGGTAGCTGGCGCGACATAGATTACATGCGCAGCCGGCCTACTATTAGAAAGCGTACGCCAACAGAGAAGCAACTGGATCAGCAGGCCCGCTTTACAACAGCAGTAGAATTTGAAACTACCATGACCGGCTTACTGGAAACCAGCTTTAAGAATTATGCTGTTAAAATGAGTGGCTACAACAGTGCCTTAAGTTACAATCTTAAGAATGCTATAACGGGTAAATACCCTGATTACAGCATTGATTACAGCGTGGCTTTAATAAGCCGTGGTAAGTTGCCGAATGCTGTTAGCCCTGCTGCAACTGTAACAGGTGACACCGTTTTTTTTACCTGGATGGATAACAGCGGTACAGCGGAGGCAAAACCGGATGATGCAGCTATACTCGTAATGCATTGCGCAGCACTTAAAACAACGTTTTATACGCTGAACGGTGGTACACGCAATTCAGGTGCCGGCAATATAGATGCCACCATCTTTAAAGGTAATACGGTGCAAACATGGCTTGGCTTTATAAGCGCAAACGGTGAGCTTGTTGCCAACAGCTTTTATACAGGAGAGCTAACCGTAAGCTGATGCCGTTACTTATAATGATTATGATTAAGGCTCTCTGCAGGGAGCCTTTTTGCATGTATGCAGTGCATGCAGTTATTTGATTGCTGAATGATAATATGCACAGAACACCATTTATTAAATAAAGTAATATTTACATTCGCCGCTTTAATTACAACATGAATATTCTATTACTCGGCAGCGGCGGACGAGAACATGCACTCGCATGGAAAATTGTACAAAGCAAACACTGTGATGAGTTGTTTATAGCGCCCGGTAATGCAGGCACTTTGCAATGTGGCAAGAATATAAATATTGGTGTTAACGATTTTGAAGCCATCAAAAAGTTTTCGCTGGAAAATAATATTGAAATGATTGTTGTTGGTCCTGAAGAACCACTTGTAAAAGGTATCTATGATTTTTTTATTAATGACGATGAAGCAAAACATATACAACTTATAGCACCTTCAGCTAATGGCGCACAACTTGAAGGCAGTAAAGCCTTCTCAAAAAAATTTATGCAGCGCAACAATATTCCAACAGCTGCTTATGCTGAGTTTACAAAAGAAAGTTTCGAAGACGGGAAAACATATATCAATCAACACACATTACCAATTGTTTTAAAAGCTGATGGATTAGCTGCGGGCAAAGGCGTTGTTATTGCAACATCAATACAAGATGCATTAAATACATTTGAAGAAATGATCATTAATCAACAGTTTGGTGAAGCATCAAGCAAAGTTGTTATTGAAGAATATTTAGATGGCATTGAATTAAGCGTTTTTGTTTTAACTGATGCAAAATATTATAAGATAATTGGCCATGCGAAAGATTATAAACGAATTGGTGTTGGCAATACAGGTTTAAACACCGGTGGTATGGGTTGTGTAAGTCCTTTGCCTTTTTTAACCGATGTTTTTTTACATAAGATCGAAACAAGAATTATTCAGCAAACGATAAATGGTTTGCAAAATGAAAACATTATTTATAACGGATTTATTTTTTTTGGTTTGATGAAAGTAGGAGATGAGCCTTTTTTAATTGAATACAATTGTCGCATGGGTGATCCTGAAACTGAAGTAATAATGCCCCGATTAAAAAATGATATTATTGAATTATTTCAATCAATATATAATGATACTTTAAAAGACATTGTTGTTGAATTTGATAAACGTGCATGTGCAGCCATTGTTGCAGCTAGTAAAGGTTATCCCGGAGATTATGAAAAAGGTAAGGTAATTCAATTCGACAATTCGGTAATTCAGCAATCAAATAATTCCTTTATTTTTCATGCAGGAACTAAACTGAATGATGATGGAGATGTTGTAACAAACGGCGGGCGTGTTTTAGCGGTTACATCATTTGGAAGCAACATCAGCGAAGCGGTACATCAGTCAAAAAAAATATTGAACCATATAAGGTTTGACGGTATGTATTTCAGAAATGACATTGGCTACGAATTCAATAGCTAAAAACTAAAACAAATCCATTTTTCTACTTTTACTTTTAGCTTTTGAGCTGATGTTTTCCACTTATCAACATATTAACAAAACCATTTACAATGCTTAAATAACTGCTTTGTAAATTCAAATTATTTCGTACACCTTTGCGCCATTAATAATAATAATAACTAATTTATATAATGGGACTTTTTAATTTTTTCACACAGGAAATTGCGATTGATCTTGGCACCGCAAACACCCTGATTATACATAATGATGAAGTGGTGGTAAATGAGCCCTCAATTGTTGCCTTAAACAGAAATAATCCAAAAGAAGTTTTAGCAGTTGGCAAACGCGCTTTAATGATGCATGAAAAAACACATGAAAGCATCCGCACTGTTCGTCCGTTAAAAGATGGTGTAATTGCAGATTTTAATGCGGCTGAATTAATGATAAAGGAAATGATCAAAATGATCTATCCTAAAAAACCATGGATTGCACCAAGATGGAGA
>CAHJWK010000106.1 GCA_903642275.1 Chitinophagaceae bacterium | reverse complement strand
GCGTTTCAATCAAGCGGAAAGTTTAATAATGCTGAAGCTTATGTTAATCAGAGCATCAATAAAAATGTGCAAGTAATTGGAGGCTTAAGTTATCAATCATATAAAATAAAAGATACTGATAAAGTCAGTAATATTATTAGTCCTTATGTAACTTTTTACCTGCATACTAATCATGGGTTGAATGTTGAAGTTGGTGGAAGATTTAATCATCACAATCAATACGGTGATAATTTTACATACAGCTTTAATCCCTCTTATCTGATTAACAAAAGCGTAAAAGTATTTGCAAATGTTACCAGCGGATTTCGTGTGCCATCCATTAATGAGCTGTTTGGTATATATGGCGCCAACCCAAACCTGAAACCCGAAAAATCAAACACACAAGAAGCAGGTGTTCAAACATTTTTTGATGATAAGAAATTATCATTAACTATAAACGCCTTTAATCGTAATATTAATAACGTAATTATTTACGGTGCTAATAGTTATGAAAATTTAAACAAGCAACATGATTACGGTGCAGAAGCGGAGATAAGTTATAACACAAAAAAGCTGCAGTTAAATGCATCGTATGCTTACATTGATGGAAAGATTACAGATAAATCTACAGGTAAAGATTCCAGCTATTACAATCTTATCCGCAGGCCTAAAAATGCAGTAAAGATTTTTGCAGGATATAATATTACTTCTTCTTTACTTATCAGTACTTCGATACAGATTACTGGTAAAAGAACAGACACATATTTTGACCCGGCTACTTTCGCTTCATCACAGGTTGATTTAATTGCATACACTTTATGGAATGCTTATGCGCAATACAGCTTTCTGAAAAAGAACATCATCATTTTTGTTGATGTAAAAAACATTGGCAATAAAACAAATTATTATGAAGTGTATGGTTATTCTGTACAAGGAACGACTGTTAATGCAGGTCTTCATTTTAAACTATAAAACATGACAAAGAAATTTAATCCCCGCGATTTAGTACTGCTGCTCATCATTCTTTTAATCGCTGCAATTCGTGTGTTTAATAATTATGATACCCATATTACAGAGCTTGCCAATTATTCGCCGCTTACAGCAATGGCTTTGTTTGGCAGCGCATATTTTAAAGGTTACATCAAACCATATTTATTTTCTCTGTTAGCAATTTTTTTAAGTGACCTTTTTTTATTTGCAACCGTTTATAAACAATACGGTAATGGGGTTTTATATGATGGATGGCAATCTGTTTATGGCGCTTTTCTTTTAATAGCTGTTTGCGGCAAGCTGATCATCAAAAAGCCTTCGGTGCAAAATATTGCACTTGCAATTATTGCGGCTGTGTTTATTCACTGGATAGTAACTGATTTTGGTGTGTGGATTGGAAGCAAAACTTATCCGCAAACATGGAGTGGTTTTAATGCCTGCCTTGCAGCAGCAATCCCATTTGAAATAAGATTATTAGTAGCAACTATTGGTTACAGTACAATAATGTTTGGTGTATTTGAATGGATGAAAAGAAGAAAACCATCATTGCAAATTATTAAACAATAATGCATGAAAGCGTGTTCATTTTTACCGGCAGCAACAAAAATGATTTATGATATGAATTTGCAGCATCTTTTATACGGTGTAACATTTGAATGCCCGGCTGAAGCTTTGAAAGAAAAACCAAAGCTTGTACGTTGTGTATTGGAAGGAAAGCAATATTCAAGTGCAGAGATTGATAAAATATTTTCGGCAAGCAAAGCGCAAGGCAAAAGTTTATATTATATAGATGAAGATTTGTTGCAGCATATTAAGCCTGACGTAATTTTTACGCAGGATGTTTGTGAAGTGTGCAATATAGATACTTCGCAAACTGCTGTAGCCGTTTCTAAACTTGAAAAACAACCTTTATTAATTCCGCTGACGCCGCATAATTTAGATGATGTTTTTAACACAGCTATTATTATCGCAACAGCTTTAAATGAAGAAGAAAAAGCATACCAATATCTGTCAAAACTTAAACAAAAAACAGATGCAATTCTTGATACATTAAGGCAACATCGTATGCCTTTAAAACGTGTTTCATTATTAGAATGGATTGAACCAATTTATAATTGCGGGCATTGGATACCTTTTCAAATTGCGCAGGCCGGTGGCATTGATATGCTGAGCAATCCGGCAGGCGATTCTATCGTAACATCATGGGAAAAAATTGTAAAATATAATCCCCGAGTAATGATTATTGCGCCTTGTGGTTTTGATATCAAACGTTCAGCACAAGAATTGCATTTGCTGATGCAGAAGAAAGAATGGAAGCAGTTGCAGGCTGTTCAGTCAAAACAAATATTTATAGTTGATTTTGATTTATTCACACAGCCAAGCGCATCCACACTGGTCGATGGCATTGAGTTGTTGGCAGCCTTGTTTCATCCTGATTTATTTAAGGTACCATCACATCTTCAACATAAGTTCATGAATGTTTTTCAACAGGAAAAAATTTATGCCACAGCATGAATTAAAAACCTGTCCGAGTTGTAATACAAGCTTTGAATGTAAAGCCGGTAATATCAATCATTGTCAGTGCAGAAACATTTCTTTAAGTATTGAAGAAGTAGCTTTTATAGAAAGCCGTTATGATGATTGCTTATGTTTAAATTGTTTGCTGCAGTTGAAGAACCGTTACACGTTGTTTAAAGAAAAATATTTATTCAACATAAAATAATTGTTTGCCAAACAAAACATTTTTTAATTGGAGTGGCGGAAAAGATTCTGCAATGGCTTTATATAAAATATTACAATCAGAACAATACAATATTAAGAGTTTGCTTACAAATGTGAATGCAGTTCACGAACGCATTTCAATGCATGGTGTAAGAAGAAGTCTATTGCATGCACAAGCAGTATCAATTGGCATTCCGTTACAAACAATTGAATTACCTGAACAGCCAACGATGATTGAATACGAGCAAACGATGATGAATAAAATGCACCAGTTAAAAGCTGAAGGATATAACCATGCAGTTTTTGGTGACATCTTTTTAGAAGATTTGAAAACATACCGTAAGAAAAAATTAAAAGAAGCAAATATTAATTGTGTGTTTCCTCTATGGAAGATTGATACAGCAGATTTAATAAAGGAATTTATTACTTCAGGTTTTAAAGCAATTGTCGTTTGTATAAATGAAGGGTATCTTGATAAAAGTTTTTGTGGAAGATTAATTAATGAGTCATTCATCAATGATTTACCAGGTAACGTTGATGTTTGCGGTGAGAATGGCGAGTTTCATTCCTTTGTTTTTGACGGGCCAATATTCAAACAGGCAATCAACTTTTCGTATGGAGAAATCGTTCATAAAAGTTATACAGCTCCGGTTACTGATGACAATTATCAATCAGAAAATAATAAATATGGATTTTATTTTTGTGACCTGTTGCCAGCTTAATCTTTATAACTCGCCGGGTCTAAAGCTTTCGGGCTCCACGCCTCAAAAAACTCAGCAACCTTTTCTTTACTGTAACCTTTGCCTTCTTCAAGATACTCAGAATTCTGGGTGTGAATTCTGTTGCCGTTATCATCAAGAATTATAAAAACCGGAAAGCCAAAACGTTGCGGGTATCCATATTTGGCAAACAGCTTTTCGTTTTTGTTTTCACTGCTGAAATTTAAATGATAGAAAATAAAATCAGCATTTACAATCGAATCAAGCTTTGCATCGTTGGCTACTGCAAGGCTAAAGCGTTTGCACCAAATGCACCAGTTACCACCGGCTTGCATCAACACAAATTTATGTTCTGTCTTAGCATTCTTTACGGCAGCGGCTATATCTTTTTCAGCATCTGCTTTTGGATTGTATAAATGCGCCGTATCTATTGATTGTGCATAGGAATTATAAACAATAAACATCGTGATTATAAAAAATATTTGCTTCATGGAAAATTATTGTGTTGTTAATGGTTACCTTTTGTATTGTAAAACTGAAACGCCGCAACTATATGCAAACGGGTTAATCAAAATAGGTTTTATAATAAATAGATTTATTTTACTGCTTTACATATTTTTCTCATCTGGTGCAAATGCCTTTGCGTATGATACCAGGTAAAATGAATGATTTCCAGTTTTGTAATTGGCCCAAGCGGCAATCCATGTATAAGTTCATTAGCGTTTACAGTAGCTGCACTTTCATCAAAGCTTTTAATGGCAGCATTTAACTCATTAACGATTGATTGCTTTTCATAGTGTTGTTCGTCAGGAACAATTATGTCAGGTGATTTCATTTTATGTAAAAAATCAAGAAATGTTTTTTTAAGTTCAGGAACTCTTTCATCAGTTTCTCTGTCTGCAGCTTCACCTTGCTGCTTTAATGCTTTCGCCATTGCGTTTGTTGATTTTGAAACATGGCGAAAAAGTTGTCCTGCCGTCCAGCTATCTTCATACGGGATTTTATTGATTTGATGTTCATTAAGTGAAGCCATCAAATCATCAAGTTCAGCAACTACTTCATTAATGCCTTGCAATACTTTCTGCTTATCTGCAATTTCTGTTTTCATACAGTATTATTATGTTATTTAAATCAATAATTAAGGCTTAAGATCAAACATGGCTTTGCCTGTTTCCATATCAACCGGGTCTGATACATGTTCGTGCGTAATCAGCCATTTGCCATTAATTTTTTTAAAGCCGTTTGTTGTTCGATACCACATGTCCTGTTTTTCGTTATTACTGCTTGTGCCGTATGTACGTGTTAAACAATGACTGAAAGCTGCATCTTCAGCCACAGTAATTTCAAGCATTTTTATTTCCTGGCTGATGGCAGTTTTATAAGTTGTAAACCATTCCTGCAACCGCTTTTTAACTGCATCAATTCCTTTATTTATTAATGGCGCTTTAAAGTCAAAGGTTACAACATCTTCACTGTACATGGCAAGAATTGATTCAAGTTTGCGATCATATAGTACCTTCATCTTGTCATTTAAAAGGGTTTTTATTTTGTCTTGTTCCGAAAAATTATTCATTGATTATATTTTAAATTGAATTGTAAAATTATTCACCAGCAATTTATCAAACAATACGCAATTGCGACATTAACAGGATTAAAATGCGACATCCTATTGCATAACATCCTCTGCTAACTTTGCGATATGAGTAAGAGTAACAGGATGACGGGAGAGAGCAAAAGACCACCACTTAATACAATAGAAAAGCCCACATTTAAAGAAAAAATTTCTGCACTCGGCAATCTGCCACGTTTTTTCAAACTTGTTTGGCAAACAAATCACTGGTACACTATATTAGATGCATTATTAAGATTGATTCGCTCCGCAATTCCTGTTTCTATTTTATATGTTGGCAAATTGATAATTGATGAAGTAGTGTTGTTAAGTAAAAATCATTCAGCCAATCATAAATTTTTATGGGAGTTAGTGACTGCAGAGTTTGCGCTGGCAATTATTTCAGATGCATTGGCAAGAGCAACTTCATTGGTAGATAGTTTGCTCGGCGATTTGTTCAGCAATTATACTTCAGTAAGAATTATGGAACATGCTGCAACGCTTGACCTTGACCAGTTTGAAGACTCAGAATTTTATGATAAGCTGGAACGTGCAAGGCAACAAACTATCGGTAGAACAATATTGTTATCGCAGGTTTTTGCGCAGGTTCAGGATCTAATAACCATGGGTTTTCTTGCTGCAGGTTTGATGGCTTTTAATCCATGGCTGATATTGTTATTATTGATAGCGATTGTTCCTGCATTTTTAGGGGAATCATATTTTAATGATAGAAGTTATGCATTAACACGCGGACAAACACCGGAACGCCGTGAACTTGATTACATGCGTTATCTCGGCGCCAGCGATGAAACCGCGAAAGAAGTAAAGCTGTTCAACCTTTCCGATTTTCTTATTAACCGTTTTAAAACATTAAGCAATAAATTTTATACTGATAATAAGAAGCTTTCCATCAAACGTGCATCGTGGGGAACATTGTTTGCATTGATTGGAAGTGCAGGTTATTACGCAGCTTATATTGTTATCATCACGCAAACAATTGTTGGTGCAATTACTATTGGTACGCTTACTTTTCTTGCAGGTTCATTCAGGCAGTTAAGAAGTTTGCTGGAAGGTATTTTATCACGCTTTACATCTGTATCGCAAGGTGCTATTTACCTGCGTGATTTCTTTGATTTCTTCGAGATACAACCTAACATCATTACACAAAAAAATCCGTTGTCTTTTCCAAATCCGGTTAAAGAAGGTTTCGTGTTTGAAGATGTCGGTTTCAAATATCATAACACTGAAAATTGGGCGAATCGTCATTTATCTTTCACATTACATGCCGGCGAAAAACTTGCATTGGTTGGTGAAAATGGTTCAGGTAAAACAACATTAGTTAAGTTGCTTGCACGTTTATACGACCCGACTGAGGGAAAAATATTATTGGATGGAATTGATTTACGCAATTATGATTTGCTGGAATTGCGCCACAACATCGGTATCATCTTCCAGGATTATTTACGTTATCAAATGAGCTTTGCACAAAACATTGCTGTTGGCAATATTGATGAATTAGATAACCGTGCTTTGATTAAACAATCGGCAGAGAAAAGTTTAGCAAGTTTGCTTGCACAAAAATTACCGAATCAATATGAACAGGCATTGGGCAGGAGATTTAACAATGGTGTTGAATTAAGCGGCGGCGAATGGCAAAAAGTTGCATTGGCTCGTGCTTATATGAAAGATGCGCAGTTGCTTATTCTTGATGAGCCAACAAGCGCTCTGGATGCACGGGCAGAATATGATGTTTTTCAACGTTTCGCTGAATTAACAAAAGGCAAAACGGCTGTGTTGATATCGCATCGCTTCTCTACAGTTCGTATGGCAAACCGGATTCTTGTTTTAAATAAAGGTGAGTTATTAGAGATTGGAAGTCACGAAGAATTACTTGCCTTAAATGGAAGATATGCGGAATTATTTCGGTTACAGGCACAAGGCTACAAATAGTTATAAATTTTTTCAGTTTTAGCACTTACTCTTATCTATGAAGCATTCATTAATGTGGCATATAAGTATCAACAACGTCTTTGTATGTCTGCTTAATCATGCCCCAAAAATCACTATCACCTTTAGCTAATGCTGAAGTAAAATCTTTCATTTGTTTAAAAGTTATATGCGGCGGAAGTGGCGGTACATTAGGGTCACTTAATACATCAACAATAACAGGGCGTTGTGCTTTTAAGGCTTGCTCAAGTCCAGGGATAATATCATCTTCTTTTTCAATTCTTATTCCTTCAAAGCCTAACAACTGGCCATAAGCCGCATAGTTAAACTGAGGCACATCCTGCGAGTCTTTGAACTTTGTATCACCTTCCATTATACGCTGTTCCCAGCTAACCATATTTAAATCGCCATTATTCAAAACAAGAATCATAAAGCGTGGGTCGCTCCATTTTTTCCGGTTTGCTGCGATAGTTATCATACCATTTATACCCAGCATTTGCATGGCACCATCACCTACCAACGCAATAGGCAATCTATCAGGAAAAGCAAACTTTGCAGCAATAGCATAAGGTACCCCCGGACACATGGTTGCAAGGTTACCAGATAATGAAGCCTTCATACCTTTGCGGATTTTTAAATCACGTGCAAACCAACTTGCGGTAGAACCACTATCTGCAGTAAGAATAACATCATCAGGCATGCGTGATGAGAGTTCCCAAAAAACACGCTGTGGATTTACAGGATTAGCAGTATTCATTGCTCTTGCTTCTGCTATCTTCCACCAGCGTTCTACTTCTTTTATAATTTTTTCCTGCCAGCTTCTGTCTTTTTTTCGTTTTAATAAAGGAAGCAATGCCTGTAAAGTTTTACGGCTATCACCTTGTAAGTTTATATCTGTCGGATAGCGCAAGCCTAACATTCTTCCATCAATATCAATCTGTACAGCTTTTACTTTACCGTCTTTTGGTAGAAATTCTGAATAAGGAAATGAAGTGCCAATCATTAACAACGTATCGCATTCCATCATCAAATCATAACTTGGCTTTGTACCCAACAAACCAATGGAACCTGTTACAAAAGGAATATCATCAGGCAGCACTGCTTTGCCCAATAAAGCTTTCGCAACACCGGCACCAAGTATCTCTGCAACTTCAAGCACTTCATCAGCAGCGTTTGCTGCGCCAACGCCAACAAGCATTGCAACTTTCTCGCCTTTGTTTAACAAGTCTGCTGCATTTTGCAAATCAGTAAAGTGCGGAACGATTTCAGGTTCGTTATAGCCTAAGCCAGAATGAACAGTACCATGCATTTTTGCAGGTTCTTCAAACGCTAATTCCTGTACATCATTTGGAATGATGACGCATGTAACAGTCCTGTTTGATTTTGCAATGCGAATGGCTCTGTCAATTAAATGTTTTATTTGAGATGGCTCTGTGCACATGTGCACATACTCATGCGCAACGTCTTTAAACAATGAAATCAAATCAACTTCCTGTTGATAATCACCACCGAGTGATGCACGTGCCTGCTGTCCAACGATTGCTACGACCGGCTGATGGTCCAATTTTGCATCGTACAAACCATTTAATAAATGAATAGCACCGGGACCGGAAGTTGACATACATATACCAACTTCACCCGTAAATTTTGCGTGACCACAAGCCATAAATGCTGCATTCTCTTCATGCTGGGTTTGTATAAATTCAATCTTATCTTTTGCACGATTGAGTGCGCCCATCACGCCATTAATTCCATCACCGGGATAACCGTATATTCTTTTAATTTTCCAGGCTTGTAATCTTTCAACTAAAAAATCGCTTACGGACTTGCTCATTATTATTTTTTTTAAGGATAAATATTATCCGAACAAAAGTCTTGCCACTGGTTTAGGCATATTGAATTCCAAATAGCAAAGCAGCGCTATCATAACATCATTATACGTAAAACTTTAGGAATGATAAATTCCTTTCAAATAAGCTATTTGATGTGTAGTCAGAAAGCATCAAACATTTTTTGTTTTTTCTCTATTATTTGCCAGGCAGTTTATCGTATTAACAATCATTTTCAAATAATACCGAAGCTATTACATTTGCACAATTTCTAATTATGCCTAAAGACAATTCTATTCATTCAGTTTTAATTATTGGGTCTGGTCCTATAGTAATCGGGCAGGCTTGCGAATTTGATTACAGCGGTTCACAGGCAGCACGCAGCATTCGCGAAGAAGGTATTAAAGTGGTTCTTATCAACAGCAACCCTGCAACTATAATGACTGATCCGATGATGGCTGATAAAGTATATCTCCTGCCATTAACGGTTGAAAGTATAGAACAGATCTTAGAAGAAAATCAAATTGATGCGGTGCTGCCAACAATGGGTGGACAGACAGCATTAAATCTTTGTATTGAAGCAGATGAATTAGGTGTTTGGGAAAAATTTAATATACGTTTAATTGGTGTTGATGTAGCTGCGATTAAAGTTGCCGAAGACCGTGAAAAGTTCAGGCAATTAATGGTTGATATAAATATAAAAGTGGCGCCAAGCCGTGTTGCCAATAGCTGGCTGGAGGGGAAAGATTTTGCTCAGCAGATTGGGTTTCCTTTAGTAATTCGACCTTCATTTACATTAGGCGGGACCGGTGGTGGTTTTGTGCATGATAAGTCTGAATTGGATGAAGCTTTACAACGTGGCTTACAGGCATCGCCGATACATGAAGTGCTGGTTGAAAAAGCAGTTCTTGGCTGGAAAGAATTTGAACTTGAATTGCTGCGTGATAAAAATGATAATGTTGTTATCATCTGTACGGTTGAGAATGTTGATCCGATGGGTATTCATACCGGCGATTCGATAACCGTTGCACCGGCTATGACGTTGAGTGATACCGCATTCCAGGATATGCGTAACCAGGCAATAAAAATGATGCGTAGCCTTGGCAATTTTGCCGGTGGATGTAACGTGCAGTTTGCATTAAATCCTGAAACGGAAGCTATAATTGCAGTTGAAATTAATCCGCGTGTAAGCCGTTCATCTGCGCTGGCAAGTAAAGCAACGGGTTATCCTATTGCAAAAATTGCTGCCAAGCTTGCGATAGGTTATTCGTTAGATGAATTGAAGAATCAAATCACCAAAACTACTTCTGCCTATTTTGAACCGGCGCTTGATTATGTAATTGTAAAAGTACCTCGCTGGAACTTCGATAAGTTTAAAGGTGCAAATGATACTTTGGGGTTGCAAATGAAAAGTGTAGGTGAAGTAATGGCAATCGGCAGAAGCTTTAATGAAGCAATACAAAAAGCCTGTCAGAGTCTGGAGAATGAAGCTGTTGGTCTTGGTTACTATGGCAAAAGTTTAATGAAGAGTGATGAGCTGATTGAATATATAAAAACTCCGAAATGGGATCGCATCTTCCGGATAAAAGATGCGTTAATGCAGGGTGTAACTGCTAAAACAATTGTACAGGCAACTTATATTGATCGCTGGTTCATTTACCAGATACAGGAAATTGTACGCATTGAAAAAGAACTTTCAAAACATACGTTAGATAACCTGCCTGAAGGTTTGCTGAAAGAAGCTAAGCAAAATGGTTTTGGCGATGAACAGATTGCCCGCATATTAATTGACCGGTGCACAGATGAGCAGGTGTATGAAAAACGTAAAGCACTTGGTATAACACGCGTTTATAAAATGGTGGACACATGCAGTGCAGAGTTTGAAGCAAAGACACCGTACTTCTACAGCAGCTTCGAAGGCTAAATTTTCAACAACAATATCATTTCAATTTGCCTGGTATAAATCTTGTTTCAACCTGAAAAAATAATTTAATGGCTACAGCTTTTCCGATAATTGAATGGGCTAACGGAACAAACATTTATGAGGTTAATGTTCGTCAATATACGCATGAGGGAACGTTCAAAGCTTTCATAGAACATATACCAAGACTGCATAACATGGGTATCGAAATTTTATGGTTGATGCCGGTTACTCCTATCAGCGTAGAAAAAAGACAGGGTGCATGGGGCAGTTATTATGCGGCAAGTTCATACACTAATATTGACCCGGCTTATGGCACGGAAGATGATTTTAAAGAGCTGATTAAAACAGCTCATTTTTTTGGAATGAAAGTGATTATTGACTGGGTTGCGAATCATACCGGCTATGACCATCAATGGACAAAAGAACATGCAGACTGGTATCGAAAAGATGAAGCCGGAAATTTTACAGAGATATATGGCTGGGTTGATGTAATTGATTTGAATTATGAAGTGCCTGCATTGCGCAGGGGAATGATTGATGCCATGAAGCACTGGATAACAGGTTTTGACATAGATGGTTTTCGATGCGATATGGCGCGTACTGTGCCGGTTGATTTCTGGATTGAAGCACGTGGCGAATGTGATGCAGTAAAATGTTTGTTTTGGTTGGCCGAATGCGAGATATTGAATTATCATGAAGCATTTGATTTAACGTACGGCTGGGAAGTAATGCGTGCTTTTGATGCTTACTTTAAAGGTGAATTAACTTTTGATGAAATAAAGCCCAAGATGGTTGGCTATTCTCAGTATCCTATTGGTTCAAGAAAGTTATTGTTTACTTCAAACCATGATGAGAACACGTATCATGGAACAGAGTTTGAAAAGTATGGTGCTTGTGCAAAAGCGCTTGCTGTGTTTAGTTGCACATGGCCTGGCGTCCCATTAATCTATTCGGGCCAGGAAAAACCGAATAAAAAACGCCTTGAATTTTTTGAAAAAGATTTTATTGATTGGGATGGCGAAGTAGAATTGAACAATTTTTATAAAACGCTTTTAACCATCCGCAAAAAAAATAAAGCTTTACAGGAAAGTGCTTCAGTGTTATTACTTGAAACACATGTTCCGGCTACGATTGCTTATTTGTGCCAAAGACAACATGATAGAATTTTGGTTGTGATGAATCTAGGAAAAGAACAGGCAGATATATTAATTGACCATGCTGCATTACCGGGTAATTATCATGATTTATTTACAAATGAAGTAAAAAAATTAAGCAGAAGGGAGCATTTTAATTTTCAGCCAGGCGATTATATTGTTTATCACATTACACATTAAAATAAAAAGCGATTAATTTCTTAATCGCTTTTAATAAAGACTTTTTAAATTACTTTACAGATTCAGCTTGTTTTCTAATTTCTTCTTTTTCTTCTTCAGTATTCTCTTTGTTACTCGCTGCTGCAAGTTGCGTTTGTGTGTCACTTGAATAAGGATGTGAGATATTATGATTTGCATCTGGTGTACCTAAACTCGTTGTAGGTCCGCCTTTTGCACCCATGTCTCTTTCAGAATCGCTGCCCAAATTTGAATATCCGTTAGAGTCTGTTTTACTTGTTGCCATATAGCAAGATTTAAAAGTTATATAATGCAGTTATTAATTAAATAATCGTGCCATATTTTGAAATCATCTTTAAAGTTTTTTCTTTTGAGGTTGCTCCTGCAACTGTTCAATATAAGATATCTTTTCATCCTTATTAAACATCCAGTTTTCATTTAAATAAATAGAGTCAGCTTTGCCATTTTTATGTGTATCAACTTCTTTTCCCCATATGCTAACCCAGCTTTCATCTTTACCTTTTGGTTTAAGACTAACAACCACCGACACAGAACTTACTGCGCTTGAAAAACTATTACGGTATGCCGATATAGCTTTTATCACACTATCTTTTGAACCTTTTATATCGCTACCTGATGACACAAACTCAATACTGTCTGCAAATAAATCTTTATGTGCGTCCATCGTGTTGTTATCATAATCTTTCCATAAGGTTAATACAGATTGTGAATGCTTTGGATTGCCAATGCTGAAATCCGATGCATATTCAACAGGGTAAGCATACGTTATGCTTTGATTAGATGAAGTAGTGTCACCCGCTGTTGAATCCTTTGTATTTGTTGATGTGGTTGCATTATTACATGCAACAAGCACGCATAATAAGAATGCGGCAGAAGTTAGTTGTTTCATAAAAAAGTTTTGATTTTTAAATTGAAAAGAAAGGTAATCATTTTCAGACATTAAAAAAATTGGTCTGAATCATTAATCAATTTCTCACAGGCTTGCCTTTCTTTATAACTGACTCAAGTCTTTGCAACGTTTTCTTTTCACCACACAAGCTTAAAAAAGCTTCGCGTTCAAGGTCGAGAAGATATTGTTCGTTTACTAAAGTCTGTTCACTTAAATCGCCTCCACACATAACATACGCCAGCTTACGTGCAATCAATGCATCATGCTCTGTTGCATAACCTGCGCGCCACATTCCGTTAATGCCTGCGTATAAAGCGCCAAGAGCAGATTGCCCTAAAACTTTTATATCTTTTCTTTGTATTGGCTGAACATAACCTTGGTCATACATTTCAATTACTGCATTCTTGGCTTCGCCGATTCTGCGGTTACTGTTTACCACAACTTCATCAAGGCCTTTACGCAGTATACCAATTTGATAAGCTTCAAACGCAGAGGTAGCAACCTTTGCAGTAGCAATGTTTAAGAAACGATTTTTTAAAGTGATGGTTTCAGGTTCATCTTCATGCATTTCATCTGATGCACGCAACACAAATTCTTTTGTGCCGCCACCACCCGGAATAACGCCAACACCCAATTCAACCAAACCAATATAAGTTTCAGCAGCGGCATATACTTTATCAGCATGTAAATTCATTTCACAACCGCCGCCAAGTGTTAAACCATGTGGTGCAACTACAACAGGAACACCTGAATAACGTACACGCATCATCGTGTTTTGAAACAGTTGGATTGCCATATCAAGCTCATCATATTCCTGTTCAACAGCATACATAAAAATCATACCAACATTGGCACCTGCACTAAAGTTGGCGCCGTTGTTGGCAACAACCAATCCTTTAAACTTATCTTCAGCTATCTCAATACTTTTATTAATTGCCTGCAACACTTCGCTGCCAATCGTATTCATTTTTGTGTTCCATTGTAATGCCACCACATCATTACCTATATCATATAAAACTGCGTTACTGTTTTTCCAGACTATATTATTTTTATAATTTTCAAGTATAATACA
>CAHJWK010000105.1 GCA_903642275.1 Chitinophagaceae bacterium | reverse complement strand
GGGGAATTAGCTCAGTTGGCTAGAGCGCTTGCATGGCATGCAAGAGGTCACCGGTTCGAGCCCGGTATTCTCCACTTGTGTTTATCTCTATATAATTTATAGTAAAAAGTTAGACCGCTATTATATTGGTTATACAGAAGATTTTTCAAAGCGCCTGATTGAGCACAATTCAGGTCTTTCAGGCTATACATCAAAAGCAGATGATTGGATTTTAAAATACACTGAGCCGTATTCAAACAGACTGGATGCGCACCAAAGAGAGTTAAAAGTAAAAGCTAAGAAAAGCAGGAAATACATTGAATGGCTGATTGGTGAAAGCAAATAAAGTGTTTGCATGCTCCGAAAGCATTCGGAGAAGAGGTCACCGGTTCGAGCCCGGTATTCTCCACTTATTCCAATTTATCTGACACCTTTCTATACTTCTATAAATTTTTATCTGCTATCAACAAACTATTCCATCTTAAAGATGGAATAGTTTGTGACATGCTACCTTAAACATTTGATGCTTAATAAAAACTTTTTTAAAACCTATTTTACACGTGCTCTTATAGCAGCAGTAATATATTGTATTACTGTAGTTATCTTTTTATCAAAAGAAAATTATACTGCCACGTGGGTTTTATTCCTCGGAAACGTTTTATATATGCTTACTTTGGCAATAATAATTTTTTTAACTAACCGTGCAGAAAAGTTTGAAGGTTCACCTGTTACTTCCACTATTTCCGGACATATTTTATCCTTTACAGGTGCAGCTATTTCAGTTATACTTTCTCTCATTTTATACGTCTTGTTTTATCTTGGTTTAAACGGAACAAAAGGCGAAACACTTCACCAGGCACCAGCAGGTTTATCTGCAGATTCAGGGCATGGAATTTTGTTTGTGCTTATTATAGTTACAGCATTGGGAAATACAATTACGGGTTTCTTTGCAGCATTATTTACTTCTTTTGATACAAGTAACGAACAACCTTCTTAAAAGAAAACTGCTTTCAACGGATTGTCAATATTACAAATCCTAAATCAACTATTAACATCTAAATCATCATAAGTTTTTAAAATTTTAAGCAGCACACCGTTCGTCCAGCCAAAGCCATCCTGTGATGGATACTCTCCGCCACCCGCCAGCGTATTAGTATCAACAACATTATATTTTTCCATCAGCTTGCCTGTGCTTTTATATACCTTATTATTAAGCTGTGCCCAGCGTTGCGCAATATCTTTTGCTAATAAAACTTCACCATAATCATCCAATGCTTTTATGGTTATCCATTGTAACGGCGCCCAACCATTCGGTGCATCCCATTGCTGACCTGTATTAATTAAAGTAGTTACAACACCGCCGGGTTTTAAAAAGTTTTCGCGTATTACATCAGCCGCTTTTACAATGGCCTCAGATGTAGGAATATCAAAAAAGAATGGTGTTATACCGGCAATGGTTTTCTGTTCACTTAATGTTTTTGTACTGATGTTAAAATCGTAAAACCAGCCGTCTTCTTCATTAAAAAAATGTTTGTTGATGGCATCTTCCCTGAGCAAAGCCAGCTTCGTAAAATGCGCTTCTTCTGCTTTATTATCAGCATGGCGATAAGCCATTGCCAATGAAGATTCAAGATGATACAACAAACAATTCAAATCAACGGGAAGTATGTTTAGTATATCAATTTCCGTAAATGTTTTGCCATCTTTAAACCAGCGTCCGCTAAAATCCCAGCCGCTTTCACAGGCTGCACGCAGGTTTTGAAACAATAACTTTTCATCACCGTTATCTGTTGATGCTAATTTCATTTCTTCATAATAAGCTTCCGGCCTTGGCTTATCAGATTGGTCATAATAACGATTTAAAACTGAACCATCACTTAACTGAACAACATGTTTTGTTGGCTGCGATTTATCCATCCAGAAATCATATTCCAACTGTAATGCATCAAGATATTTTAACCAGACATGTGTGCCTTTATGCGTGACAAGCAATTCAATCATTAAAGAAAAATAAGGTGGCTGCGACCGGCTTAAAAAATACGTTCGGTTGCCATTTGGTATATGTCCATATTCGCGAACGAGAAAAGCAAAATTTTCAATCATGTTTTCAATAACATCCCACTTATGACTAACCGCCAAACCAAGCATAGTAAAGTAGGAATCCCAATAATAAATTTCATTAAACCTGCCGCCTGGAACAATATATGGATACGGCAATGCTATCAATGAACTTCCTTCAACAAGCTTATCTGCGCTGCGTTGCAGCACATTCCATAACTCTTCAATATGCTCAACAATATCTTCCTTTATATCTGTATGATAAGAAGCAACTGCAGCAGGCAATGTAAAATTATCTTCCACAAACTTCTTAATATCATCATTGGAAAGCGTACCTTTTTTTATGTTGATATAATCATCAACTATATCTGCAGGTTTGCGTTTTGGTGTGCAGTCAACAAAGGTTTTATTATCAGGAAAAATTCTTTTAAGCTGCACATCTTTAAACAGCTCACCATAGATTTCATCAGGCGTTTGCATGTAGTTTGTTTATGCCTGTAAATTAAACAATCACAGATTATAGATAGAAGATTTGCGTAATAACGTTGCGGATATTTGAGAGTTGGCGTCACCTGCAGACAATCTCTGTATTATGACAACAGATAACAAAACTATTTTAAGTAGATAATTCCGTTAACTATGAACATGACTTTTCCTTCTTATATCTCAAATATTTTCAGAATTGTAATAGCTGTGACACTTGTCTGGGAAATATGCTGTTTAATTGAACCTGAACTAAGGACTTCAAACAGACTTTATAATGTGTTATTAAGAATAGCTGTTTCTTTCACTTGTATAATCAGTTATATCAATGACAAAGAAAAAAAATGGTAGTAATAAGTAACAAGGGTTTAGTGGTTGAAAAAATGATTATAGATGAAAGAAGTATACCCGAAAAATTCACTTTTATATACAGCTTAATCGCTATCATTTATAATCTATTCTTAAAGTTTTTTTATTCTTACACATACTGGATTATAGCTCATGTTTTAACAATCGCATTTTTATTTTACAAACTTGGTATTTTAGAAAGCAAGCCAAAAATTAGACAAAAGCAAGGAGAGAACTTAGTAAAAAAGACGAACGCACAACAAGCGCAGCTTGGCTTTATGGCAAGACGATGAATGAGATTGCTTGCAGTATAATTACTTACATTTTTTGGCTGATATATAAACGCTCTTCTCAACTAACTGCACATCTTAAACAAAACCTCTTATAATTTATACTGCTTTTGTAACACTATAAATATTTTTAAATATATATTTATCCTCTTAATAATTCAAACCCAAAACCTGAAGTAAATAATGAAGACAATAAAATAATTTAAGTATGAAAACGCTTCTGCTTTTAACCGCCTGTTTTATTTTTTATAATACCGTATTCAGCCAGAAGGATGATGGCTTATCAGGCTTTTTAAACAGGAGCTTAACTGAAATTTTAAAAGAAAGAAATGATTCGCTGACCAATGAACTCAACAATATAAACAGCGATTCGAGAGCCAAAGAAAAAAAATCGTCTTTAAAAAGTTATTCTTATCAGCATGCCACACAGTTTCTTTTATTCCTGGCAAAGCTGGAAAACAACCAGCCACTGATTTTCCAGGATTCTCTTTTTATAGAAGGTTCAAGCCCGCATGATTCTATCTACAATCTTGTGCTTTTTTATGGCGCTTTAGAGGTTTTAAATGAAGCTGGCGGCCTTTCATTAAATGAGGACAGTACTTTTCTGGATGCTTTTCCAAAGCTCAACCATTTATACCTTACACATAAACTGGAAATCCGCGCCCAGCATTTAGAAGCTGCGGAGGTACCTGCCATTATGGTTCCGCCATTGCCTGTTTTAGCGTCCGGCAATGCATCTGCAAAAGATAAAAATATGATAGCGTCTATGTGGCTTAATTATATAAACCAGGCAGCTTCTGTTTGTGGTTTTCCGCCGGCAGCATTAGCGAAATATCTTTCTATAGAAAAAACAAAAGTGCCTAATGGAAACCTGGATAAACTAATTGAGCTGAGACAAAAATGCGCCATGTTCATACAAACAAACTACTGTCACAAATGAAAAAATTATTTCTTATAGCATCGCTGCTTCTTTGCATCTGCGCTGCGGCACAGGACACAGCTGATAAAAGCATGGATAAGTTTTTAAGCCAGGCTGATACCATGCATGTTCCTGATTCTTTTAAAGATAAATTTGATGCTAACCTGATAACTGATACCTCTGCCCAGCACATGCGCAACGTGGTTTTCTGGTACACCTTTAACCAGAATAGGAAAGTGTTTCAATGGCAATACATCAGTTCGATTCTTATCTTTTTTCTGGTTATGATTATTGTGCTTATCGGGCTTTATTTATCATACCTGCAATTTAAGATGGCTACTAAAATATTTACTGCGCCACCATCTCCAGACAAGCCTGATAACAGCGCCGGTTATGTTGACATGATGAAGGCAGATTTGGAGTTGGGTAAAGACGGAATAAAAATAAATACGGCTGTTGTCGGGCTGATTATTCTTACGCTTTCACTGGCATTTTTATTTTTATACCTGAAGTATGTTTACCCGATAAGCATTGTAAAAACGGCGTGATGATTAAGAAAAGGGACGTTTAAAAGCACATCCCGCATTGCTTGCATTATAAATTAAAACTTAGATTTTTATTTTAGCGGTTATATAAAATGTTCTTCCATCTGCCGGTAAAATTCCGGGGCCGGGATACATGGTTATTCTCCTGTTGAAATAATGTTCATTCGTAAAATTATTTATGCCCGCTGCAAATGCATATTGCTTTGTGATTTGATAATTAAAACTCCAGTCCCACACATGATAGGCAGGTATTAAACCCGTAACACCATTAGTACTGCTAACCGTGTTTAATGCATCATTATAATTCTTGCTGGTATAGCTGTATTGAAAGCCGGTGTTCATGTTTCTGTATTGAAAATTAATGCCTGCTTTTTCAATCCAGTCAGGTGAATTTTCAACGTAGTTGCCTTTGATATTTGTATTGATACCGGCTTTATTTAATGTGCCGCTTGTATATCTTGAATGATTATATGCAAGTGAATTAAACACAGAAATAAATGAAGTATAACTTTGCTTCCAAATAATTAATTCAGTGTAAGCCTCCACTCCTTTTGAAACTGAATTGCCAATGTTAGTAGTAAGTAAATGCGTTGCACTGTCGCTGCCTTTAAACGATAACAAGCCAACACGGTTGCCATAAAATAAATAATAAGGATTTATATCAAACCTAAACACATGATTAATGTTGCCTCTTATACCTAAATCAATATCATGGCCTTTACTGTCTTTCAGGTTCGGGTCAATCTTGTCTAACTGCGTGGCAGGTGTAATGTTTGCATATAAATACGGACGGTAAGCCTGTGAAATGTTTGCATAAAATTGCGTTGACTTTGCTAATTGATATTGCAAACCAACACCGCCTAAAGGAAATGTTCTTTTGTTTTTGTATGATACATTACTTGTTGCATTATTAATCAATCCATCCATTGATGAGTTGATGATTTCATAGCGAACACCCGGCACAATCAAAAGGTTGTTTGTGATTGAAAAAATGTTTTCAATAAAAGCCGCATAGTTTGTTGTGTGCAGTTTTAAATCTATGCCGTAAGGTTTTGTAAGCGATAAATCAAAGTTGCTGCCCGTTGTACCAACACCTTTTTGTTTGCGCTTTGTATCTTCATTAAAATAACGCACACCTGCAACCAGCGTACTTGTGTTATTGCCGAAATTATAATTATGCAAGAGCCTTGCTTCTGTTGTAAAACCTGAATAATAATCACGGTCAACCTGCCTTGGATTATAAGAATTAATTGTTGTGTTGAATGTATCTTTTATATCTGGCGAATTAATAAACTGCACACTGTTGCGCTGCCCGATAACCATGTTTGATAATACCTGTACATGTGTTTGCGCAGATAAATTATAATTGAAAACAATAGCCGGAATATTTATTTCAGGCTGAAAGAAATTTCTTGCACGCACTGATTGTTTTGGATTTGCATTGAACTGTGCATCAGTTAAACCACCTGCAATCTGTTGCACATAATCTGTTCTTGAAAACTGGAAAGCAATGCTGCCTTTGCTGTTGAAATTATATTGAAAATTTGCATAGTAAGCGTGATAATTAAAAGCCTGGTTATCGCGCCAGCCATCGCCGTGGCGATAATCATAATATGCATAATAATTTATTTTGCCTGATGTGCCGCCAACTGCATTATACGAGTTGAAAAAATTATTACTGCCCGCTGTTTGATTGCTTTCAACAGTGATTGGTTTTGTGCTGTCGCCTTGCTTTAAAATAAAGTTGAGCATGCCGCCAAACTGTGGGCCAAACTGCAATGCTGATGAACCACGCACATACTGCACTTCCTGTATTGCTTCAAGCGGTATTGTGTAATGATTTTCAGGATAACCGAATTCATCAGAGTTGGTGTTATAACCATTTTGCCGCATATTCATCTCAATGCAACGGTGCGAATCTGTGCCACGTGCACCAATATTTAACTGCGTTCCTGCACCATCCATCTCCCACATTTTCAAACCCGGAATTTTTGCAAATGCAGTGCGTTGTACATTGGCTGCAAGGTTGCCTTCCATCGTTACATCATACAAAACATTTGTTTTCTTACCGGCGAAAATGCTTGTGCCATCTGTTAATGTTAAGTAATAATTTTTTTTGAGTATTGTGTTTACCGTTACACTGTCAAGTACCCTTGTTGGAATAGAATCTTTTTGAGCCTTTGCAATAAAGCTCATGCACATCAATGCAATAAAAAATATGTTTTTAATTTTCATGATTATTTTGTTTGATTACAACAGCAATAATGCTGATGCTTATGATACAATCGAAACAGAATTATTCAGCGTTTTTATAAAGGCTGATTGTGTTTCTCTTTTTGTTAGAAACCACAATGCGAGTATAGAACCATAGCTTCCGCCACGTTCTATCCATTCAAAAATTTCCCAGTGCGGATAGAAAAGTTCGCTGATAACTTTCCATGTAAAAAATATTATTAATATAGATGATAAAGGACGAATGAGTATTGATAACGCTGCAAGAATTTCAAATGAACCGATGATGTGCGCAACGTTTGCAGTGTTTACAAAGCCAAGCGATTTGTATTCATCAAGCAATGCCTTTTTTTCAATCAGGTTTAACCAGCCATGACCAAGAAACAATAAGAACACAACGATGCGTAAACATAATTGTACACGCTTTAAAGTTTGTTTACTATTATTTATTTGTTGAAGAGAAGCAGGTTTAAACAACTTGAAATTTGCTTTTGTATATGTAAGTAATAACAAAGCAAGTGGTGCTCCGTAATTACCTGCACGTTCTATAAATTCTGCAAAAGGTTCACCGGATAATGGCCGCAAAATCGCTGTTATAAATCCCCAGATAACAAGCCATCCAACAACAATTCTTAGGGGGTAAAAAAGTATAGTCAATCCAAAACAAATATCAACAACACCAACATACGGCATTAATGTGTAAGCCATATCATGACCAATCCCAAACACAGCAAAATAATTACACCAAACTGCTTTTGTAATAATGCCAAATGCACCGTGCCCTATAAAGCACATAGCACCTGCAATACGCAGTGTATAATAAATTTTATTTGTTTGATTTAATGTTGCCATTAATGTGCTGAAGCCAGTTCCTTTTTATTCAACATTAATTTATCCATAATTAAATCGCCGATGTGCATGCCTTCATTGCGGCCTTCTGTAACAGCCTGCCAGTAATGAATGCCGCCATAAAAACGGCTGAGCGAAACTTCCCATGAGCAACCTGAGAAAGATGTAAACTTCCTGTCTTTAAACCCCCAGTCTCTTTCTGATGTATCGGTGAATGAAACTTTATCACCATAAACTTTTGATAAAAATTCTGCAGCCGCAGCAGAAATAACAGAATGCCCGCTGATGTATTCCGGAAACGGCGGCGTTTGCAAAAACGGTTTCCAGTTCGGGTCAATGTATTGATTGATGTATGTTTCCGGGCGTATCATATCATACTTGTATTTATAATACCAGCATGCAATAAACCCATCAAACATTGCAACCGAAGCGCCTGTATAATTATACACTGTTTGATACCAGTCAGCCTTTTTCTTTAAGCTTACATTACCTGTAATTTCCATCCAGTGTCCTGGCGGCGTCATTGCTTTTGTAGCAAACATTACATGCCCTTCCTGGTGCATTTTAAATGAATTGCAATCCCAGAAATTTGACATCCATTGCTGCCCATCGTTCAATGCATTCACCGTATCATATACCTGCCTTGCCCATTTATAAAAAGTACTGTTTGAATCTTTACTGAATGGCGGCGGTGGTACAATTGCAAACGTGCTTGCAGAATCAAGCGCCAGCGTTCTTATAGTTTGCCACTTCGGTTCAACCGCATCAAAATAACCGGGCGGCGTTGGCGACCAATGACCGTCCACACCAGTAACAGTAAATTTTGAGCCACGTGTTTTACCATAGTTATCTGTTTTTGCCCATGATATAATTGAATCAGCAACGCGGTTGCCATAGTTTAAAGAGCTGTCAAACATTTCGCTTGTCATGTTTGTTTCTTCAGCAAGATTTTTTATAGAATCAATCAACGCATTCATCTTGTCTTCTGAAAAAGTAAACTGCTTTCCAACTTTCATCATTGCAATCAATGATGCAAAAGGAAAATCAATTTGTGCAGGCTTTGCCGGCGAAGGAATGTTATGTAAACTTTTTATCCGGCCTTCAAGCGAAGCATAATGATGACCTTCTTTTGATAATACTTCATACGCTGCAAGGTTTGAGTAAGCAAAAATTCTTGATGCAACCGGCGGATTAAATATGTCATAAATAATAACATAGTTCAACTGGTGCATTGTGTTACAATACAAGTTCGGGTCATGCAATACTGTTTTATAATTTTTTTTATTGCATGATGAAAATGTTATTGCAATTATTATCAAACTAAAAAAAACAACTCTTTTCATTTTCACACTTCATTTAAAAAACACTGATAAGAATAACAGCGTCTGTTGCTTGTATTGAATAAGTTTTATTGTTCATTGGTTATTATTCTGCTCCGTCTTTCATTGCGCGAAGCACTGCATAATTGCCGATTTTTTTTCCTGTGACTAATCCTGAATCGCAATCCATTTTTGTATGAATGCCTGAAATAAATCTCGATGTTGCTGCTTCTTCTGACATAGATGTGTATGTGCCTGCATTAGCAGGAATGATATGACCCAAAATTGTTGCAGCCGCCGCACTAAACGTTGAATGACCTGATATATAAGAAGGAAAATTTGGAATGCCGGTTAATGTTTTTATATCAGGCATCATTTGCGTTGGACGTGGATTAAAGTAATGATACTTCGTGTTCCAGCAAACAATGGCAGCATCCATTTCAGCCATGTTTAATAAAGCCATGTTGCGTGCCCAACGCACTTCGCTGTAATGCTGTTTAATAAAATCTTCCGCAGCGATTGCATTCCAATGTCCCGGCGGCGCATACGTGCCAATACCATCAGCCCAAAATTGTACAATGCGGTTTTGTTCACGTGTAGGATTTTTTATCTGGTTATAAGCTGCCTGATTTTGTTCTGCAAAATCGCTGCTGCCTGTTGAAAAAGGTGCTGCAGGTCTTAATTTAATCGCTGTTACGGAATCAAATAAAAAAGGTAACACATTACCATACAAAGGCAACATTGGCGGGCGTTGTGGTGTTTCCAAACTATACCAAGGTGTTTCGCCACGTGCTGTTGTTGCAGTAACAAATGATGCCCATATTGCTGGTGTACCAACAGCCGCACCGGCATGGTCTGCTTTTGCTCTTGCTGTAAATAATGCTGCGATTTGTTTTCCTAATGCTTCACCTGCTTTTACATCTGTGCGGGTTGCTGTTCCGCTTTGTATGGTTGCCAGTTCCTCATCCTGTAACTTGTTTTGAATGTTGGCAACTTCTGTTGGAAACAACAGCTTCATTAACTCAGATGTTACTCCAGCCAACACGCCGGCTTCTGATGGATATGATGGTAAAGTTGTTTTACCATTCATTGCATTAACAGATGAATCAACCGTGTAAGGTGCAGGCTGATTATATAATTTTTTATAGTACCAGCATGCCACCAACGCATCATATTGTGCGGCGCTGATATATGCATAAGCCCTTGCAGAAAATGGTGCATTCGAAAACGGAAACTGCGGATAGTTAAATGGATTCAATGAATTTGGAATCGGGTATGTTCCATCTTCATTTTGATAAGGTGGTAGATTATGTTTTGCAACAAGCTCACGCATAATTTCATTCCATCTTAACACACCACCTGCGCCCCAATAACGGATTTTACTAATAGCATCGCCACTTAAATTTTGCTGGTAACCTTTTATCTCGTTAAGGTCTCCGGTGTATGGCGGCGTGCCCGGCACAGGTGGCGCTACAACTACAAATGAATCAGGTCTTGATAATAAAACAGTTTTCCATTTGCCGGCATCAATATCTTCTGAAACAGGATTAAGCGGCGCAATGTTATCTGTTCTTCCTGAAACATTTTTATTACAGGCTGAATAAATAAATGCACCTGCAACAACAATCATCATTATAAAAAAGTTCTTTCGCATAGTTATAAATGTTTAACGCAGTCCGCACAGTTTGCATGAATGTGCAGGAGATACTTTTTTGTGAGAAAATGGAATGATGTAAAAAACAGAAGCATTGTATTCAATTGCCTGGCCAACATTCCTGCCGTGCAAAACATAACTACTGCCTGCTTCCAGTGAAAGTGATGGAAGTGCTTTAACAAACGTGTATTTGAAATGCACGCCTGCAATACTCGCATTCATTTTATTGCTTGGAAAAGGCATATCGTTTTTGCGGATGTCAAAGCCACCAAGCGTTTTGTTTTGCTGAAAAAATACTTCGGCAATTACATGAAAAGTTCTGATACCTGTGCGCACATTGTAGCTTGCCATATCAGGCATATCAACCTTGTTGGTGAGATGTATTTCTGTGGTATAATAAGCGGTGCGGTCAATGGTAATGTTGCTTCTGTATTGATAAGTGCCGGATGCAGTGGCAAAGAATGCTTTGTGCTGATAATCCAGCATCAATCTTCCTGAAACCGTGTTGCTATGCACGCCTAAAGCAAGCGGCTGGTAATCTGCCTGGTAGTTGCTTGCTGGCGTGGATGCACCTATCAATCCATATAATGAAAAAACAGAATTAGCATTAAGCTTTTTTTCGATTGGCATCCACTTTAACCATAAAGAAAAATCCTGCAAACCTCTTGAATTATGTAAAGTTCCGGCAGATGCTTTTGTAGTGATGTATGGAAGATTGAACAACACATTCAGCTTATCTGTAACAGCATAATTACCCATTAGCATATACATATTAGTTGAAACAGTACCAAGATTTTGGTTATCTCTTTTAAATGTTCCTTCCCAGTAATTTTTCCAACTGTTATGACTAAAAGTTCCACCCACACAAAAATTACTTTTTGCCATCATGATAGCATCAATATCTGTTTGCGCCTGCACAAAAATATAAAGCGCTGAAATAAATAATAACGTAAAGCAGGTACGTTTTATAATTGGTTGCATGTATAAAATATTATAATAAAAAGATAATTACAAAGCTGTGTTGACAGCAATTTGTAGCAAGCTGCAGCTGCTAACAATAAAAAAATATTAAGCTTCGGGAGGTTGTTCAGGAGTTATGCCATTGCCTTTTTGCAAGGCAAAAGAAAAAGCATTTGTAAACAAAGTGCTTGCTATTCTGGTTGAATAAATGTTATTTAAAGCAGTTGTTTGCAATTTGTCATAATTGCTGATAACAAGTTTTAAAACAATGCTGTTTTCACCTGATTTTTTTGAAGATGAATTGTTATTCTGCAGTTCATTTACCAGTTTAAAAAATTCATCTTTTGCAGATTGAATCTGCATCTTATGTTCATCAGGCAAACACATTAAAACCAGGTTGCCTTGTGAAATTTTTTGTTTTACGTAATGATAAATTTTACCATCAATAGTTATCTCGCCGTCTTTTCTTTCAAAATCTTTTGAATCAGTTAAGTAAGGCATTGAAAGCGGAACAGTTATCGTAACAAGGTCGGCACCTTTGTATTTATCATTGTCAAGATTGCTAACCAATTCATTGGTTGCTTTTTGCTGTAATACATCAAACACAAACCTGTAACCAACAAAGTTGAACAGCAGCAATAAGAGTAATAATATGGATGCAAGCCTTTTCAAAGTAGTTGCCGCAAAATAAAGTATTAATTGTAACAGACACAAAAAAATTTGTATGTGTTGCATGTGTTTCGTTAATCAATTACTATGCATAACAATAATCAAACTATAAGTTTATATTTTGGTGATGAATTATTCACTTATTTTATCGCTTAATAATATCAAACTTATAAATGAAACATTACGATGCTATAATAATTGGTTCAGGGCAGGCCGGAGTTCCGCTTGCAAAAAAGATAGCTGCTAAAAACTTAAAAGTTGCAATCATTGAAAGAAAGTTTGTTGGCGGAACCTGCATTAATGTTGGTTGCACGCCGACGAAATCGATGGTTGCTTCTGCACGTGTTTTGCATTTGGCAGAAACAGCAAGTGAAGTTGGTATCAATGTGCAAAAAGCAAACGTAGATATTAAAGCTGTTATTGACAGAAAAAAAAAGATTGTTGAAAAATCAAGAAGTGGTGCAGAAGATGGCTTGAAGAAAACTGAAAATGTTGAACTGATTTTTGGTGAAGCAAGTTTTTTTAGTAATAAAGAAATAAAAATTGTTTTGAAAGATGGCGGCGTAGAAACGATAATTGCAGATAAAATTTTTATCAATACAGGTGCAAGGCCAACTATTCCAAAAATTGATGGATTAAACACAATTAATTACCTGACTTCAACAACCATTATGGAACTGGATATAGTTCCTGAACATTTACTTGTTGTTGGTGCAAGCTATATTGCACTTGAGTTTGGACAAATGTTCAAACGCTTTGGAAGTAAGGTTACAATACTCGAACAATCAGATAATTTTTTATCAAGAGAAGATGATGATGTTTCAGCAGAAATAAAAAAGTTTCTTGAAAAAGAACAACTTGAAATTTTTACAGGTGCATCGGTTCAAAAGTTTTCATCAGACCAAAAACAAATAACAACTGTTATAAAAATTGGTGATGAAGAAAAAATATTTACAAGTTCGCATGTTTTAATTGCAACAGGCAGAACACCAAACACAGATGATTTAGGTCTTGATAAAACAAATATCAAAACAGAAAAAGGTTTTATAAAAGTGAATGATAAACTTGAAACTGATGAACCAAATATTTATGCTTTAGGTGATGTAAAAGGCGGACCTGCGTTTACACATATTTCTTATAACGATCATTTAATAGTTTGCGGCAATGTTTACGATGGCAAAGATGAATCAACAAAAAATAGGATGGTGCCTTACACAATGTTTACTGACCCGCAGTTTGGTAAAGTTGGACTAAGTGAAAAAGAAGCCAGGCAAAAAGGAATAAAATTTAAAGTTGCCTGTTTACCAATGGCACATGTTGCACGTGGTATTGAAACAAACGAAACAACCGGCTTTATTAAAGCGCTTATTGATCCTGATACAAAAAAGATTTTAGGCGCTGCCGTTATCGGTGAACAAGGCGGCGAAATAATGAGCATGCTGCAACTTGCCATGATGGGTAACATAACTTATGATGTATTGCGCTGCGCTGTGTTTGCGCATCCGTTGTATGCAGAGGCGCTTAATAATTTGTTTTTATCGTTTGACGATACTAAAAAATAAAGTCATTGGTTAATGACAACACGAATGACCATTTGAAGCTGCTTGTTTTTTTTCTGCCGGCGGAACATCGTTTGCAGGATTTGAATTAAAGAAACCATTTGGCTTTAATAAGAACCCGATGTAAGCTGTTGGCATTACAGGATAGTCTTCAGGCCGCGGAATATGCGTGTGAC
>CAHJWK010000104.1 GCA_903642275.1 Chitinophagaceae bacterium | reverse complement strand
GCCAATGATTGATTCAACTATTAATGATGATTATGGAATGAAGCCTTATGATAATTATGCAAATTATGATTTTGATGTGCCGATAACTACATTAAGCACACAGGAAAGCGGTAATGCTTATTACCTGAATTCTTATCCAAAACCCGCCATGGGTTATTTGTATATAAAAGATTATTTAGGTGATGCATTGTTTACAAAAGCCCTGCATTATTACATTGAACAATGGCATGGCAAACATCCGATGCCAATCGATTTTTTTAATTGCATAAGCACTGGAAGCGGCAAAAATTTAAATTGGTTCTGGCAAAAATGGTTCTATGATAAAGGCTCGCCTGATCTTGCTATAACATCAGTAAAACAAAGCGGTAATCAAACCACAGTTACTGTTTCAATGAAAGGCAGCAAACCTGTTCCGGTTCATCTCACCGTATATTATAAAGATGGTACAACGCAGGCTTTACATCAAACGATTGGTGTTTGGCAAAACAATACAACAACTGCAATTACGTTTAGTGCTGTAAGTCTAATAGACAAAATTGTTTTAGGCGATGTGCATGATGCAGATACGGATTCTACCAATAACGTGTACAAAATGAATTAATATTAATTTAGCCTGATTTTAAAACTTTTTAAGCTTAACCGAACTACCATGAGTAAAAGCAGAATTTTAATTACCGGCGCTGCTGGTTTTTTAGGCTCACATTTATGCGACCGTTTTATCAAAGAAGGTTGTCATGTTATTGCAATGGATAATCTTATAACAGGTGATCTAAAGAACATTGAGCATTTATTTCCATCTGAAAATTTTGAATATTATCATCATGATGTAACTAAATTTATTCATGTGCCTGGTCCGCTTGATTATATCTTACATTTTGCTTCACCTGCCAGCCCTATTGATTATTTAAAGATTCCTATTCAAACTTTAAAAGTTGGTTCTTTAGGTACGCATAATTGTTTAGGGTTAGCTAAAGAAAAAAAAGCAAGAATTTTAGTTGCCTCCACAAGCGAAGTATATGGTGATCCGTTGGTGCATCCGCAAAATGAAGAATATTGGGGTAATGTAAACCCGGTTGGCCCGCGTGGCGTTTACGATGAAGCCAAGCGTTTCCAGGAAGCAATGACAATGGCTTATCATACATACCATAACGTTGAAACAAGAATCATCCGCATCTTTAATACATATGGCCCAAGAATGCGTTTAAATGATGGAAGGGCATTGCCGGCATTTATTGGCCAGGCTTTGCGTGGTGAAGATTTAACAGTGTTTGGAGATGGCAGTCAAACGCGTTCTTTTTGTTATGTAGATGATTTGGTTGAAGGTATTTACAGGTTGCTTAAAAGTGATTATCACATGCCGGTGAATATTGGTAACCCAAATGAAATTTCTTTAAAAGATTTTGCGGAAGAAGTTTTAGAGCTCACTAATTCAAACGTAAAAATAATTTATAAACCGTTACCCGTTGATGATCCTAAACAACGAAAACCTGATATAACCAAAGCAAAAAATATTTTAGGTTGGGAGCCAAAGGTTGATAGAAAAGAAGGCCTGAAAAAAACATACGAATACTTTAAATCACTTGCAAGTGAAGAATGGTTTAAGCTGCCTAAAGAATTTACAAAACAAAAATGATCAGCGAAAAACTTCAGCAGAAAAAAACAAAACTTGCAGTAATTGGTCTTGGTTATGTTGGCTTGCCGGTAGCAATTTATTTTTCTAAAAAAATTTCTGTTGTTGGGTTTGATATAAATGTAAAACGCATACAATCATTAAAAAATAAACAAGATCCTGGTAAAGAAATCAAGCCTGAAGAATTTGAACACTGCGATATAATTTTTACAGACAATATTGATGATTTAAAAGATGTAAGCTTTTATATTGTTTGTGTGCCTACACCTGTTGATGAACATAAAGTTCCCGATCTTAACTTTCTTATCAGCGCATCTTTAATAATAGGTAAAGTAATTAAGCAAGGCGATTATGTAGTATATGAATCCACTGTGTATCCCGGGTGTACAGAAGAAGATTGCATTCCTGTTATAGAAAAGGAGAGCGGCTTGAAAGCAATACAGGATTTCAAATATGGATATTCACCTGAAAGAATAAATCTTGGCGATGAAGAGCATTCCTTATTTAACGTAACCAAAATTATTTCGGGTTGTAATGCAGAATCGCTTGAAGAGATAGCTAATGTTTATTCTATTTTGGTTGAAACAATTCATAAAGCGCCATCTGTAAAAGTTGCAGAAGCGGCAAAAGTTATAGAAAATACACAACGTGATCTAAACATTGCGTTGATGAACGAGCTTTCCATCATCTTTGACAAAATTGGTATTAACACTTATGATGTTTTAAATGCCGCCGCAACAAAATGGAACTTTTTACCTTTTAAACCTGGGCTTGTTGGCGGTCATTGCATCGGCGTTGACCCTTATTACCTTACTTATAAAGCATCTGAAATTGGTTTTAATTCAAGGGTAATAACTGCCGGCAGGTATGTGAACGATACGATGGGAAATTATATTGCCAAGAAAATAATTCAGCACATCATAAAACACAGCAGCAATGCGCGTGAAGCAAAGGTTTTGATTATGGGTGCAACATTTAAAGAAAATGTAAATGATATACGTAACTCAAAAGTTGCGGATATAGTTAAGGTTTTAAAGGATTACCATTTGAATGTTGATGTGGTTGATCCCTATGCGACTTCTAATGAATTAAAAAATGAATACGGTTTTGAATTAGTTGATAAAACTGCCAATGATTACGATGTTGTGATTATTGCAGTAGGCCATAAAGATTTCACTGATTTAAGTGAAGATTATTTTACTTTAATCACAAAGCCACATGCTTTGATAGCTGATTTGAAGGGATTGTATAAAGATAAAATCAATTCAAGAGCTTACTGGAGTCTATAAATTATGAAACCTGTTATTATAGTAAGTGGTAAAAATGGGCAGCTTGGAAAAGAGCTGCGGGATATTGCATCATCATATTCAAACTTTGATTTTATTTTCTTTGATAAAAATGAATTGAATATTGCTGATAAATCTTCATTACAAAACATCTTTCAAAAATATATACCTGCTTTCTTTATAAACTGCGCAGCTTATACAGCCGTTGATAAAGCCGAAGCTGAAAAAGAAAATGCATATTCTATAAATGCTGAAGCTGTTGGCAACATTGCAAAACAATGTTATCAATATAAAACAAAGCTTATTCATATTTCAACCGATTATGTTTTTGATGGAAACGGCAAGCAACCTTATAAGGTTGATGATATAACAAACCCCGTTAATTATTATGGTTACACAAAGCTGGAAGGTGAGCGGCTGGCTTTGGAAAATAATGCTGATACAATCATCATCCGCACATCGTGGGTGTATAGTAAATATGGAAACAACTTTGTAAAAACCATGCTGCGTTTAATGAATGAACGCTCAGCAATAAATGTGGTGAATGACCAGCTTGGCTCGCCAACGTATGCAAAAGATTTGGCGGAAGCAATCATTGAAATAGTCAATAATCAATATTCAGTAAACAATATTCAATCTCCGGGCATATATCATTTCAGTAATAAAGAAATCATTTCCTGGTTTGATTTTGCAGTTGCTGTTAAAGAAATCAAACAACTTGATTGCATAGTAAATCCCATTCCAACATCAGCCTACCCAACACCTGCAAAACGCCCTTCTTATTCTGCGTTTGACACATCAAAAATTGCAGGCACATTCAACATCAACCTAAAGAACTGGAAGGCAAGTTTGCAGGAATGCCTTGCACAGCTTTAATGATTCTTTACTATTTTTAATTATTCATTCTTAATTATTCATTATAAAATGGCACACTGGCTTGTAAAATCTGAACCCGATGCGTACAGCTGGCAGCAGCTTGTTAAAGACAAAGAAACATCCTGGGATGGTGTACGCAATTTTGCAGCACGCACCCACTTAAAAGCCATGAAAAAAGGCGATGATGTTTTATACTACCACAGCAATGAAGGGCTGGAAATTGTTGGCATTGCAAAACTGGCAAAAGAGTTTTACCAGGATCCCACCATTGATGATGATAAATGGGTTTCCGTTGCGCTGAAGCCGTTAAAAGCTTTAAAGAAACCCGTTACGCTTGTACAAATAAAAGCAGACAAGCGTTTACAGAATATGGCGCTTGTACGCATCGGGCGGCTTTCTGTTCAACCTGTATCAGATGAAGAATGGGAGGTGATTATGGAACTTAGTGAGATGGCATAAGTTTAAAGTTCAATCGTTTTATTGTGTGTGATATTATTAGGTGTAAAACACTTTTAAAGTATATTCAAATACTCAATTTGAGTATTTTTAATACTAACTGCTAAAATTACTTTTACTTATTTTTATCTGCTGCTCTAATCATCATCTTAATATCTTTAAAATGAAAAAGCTTTGCATCGTATTATTTTTAGTAACGTTGTTATCTGCAAACCTAAATGCACAAATTAATTATAGCTTTTCTGCAACTATCAGAACTTATACTCCTGTTGTTGGAGGGATAACACCAACATTAATTAATCCTCCCGACGACTATGAGGATGAAGGAGAAGAAGGGGTTTCTTATGACTATTCCACTACTCCTGATGAAGGGATTGGTGACAATATTCCTATTGGCTTTACATTTAATTATAATGGACTAGATTATAGTAATATAAACATAGATGCTAACGGCTTTGCCACATTTGGTAATGCTGAACTTGCAAAACTTTTGGGTGGTAACGTTGAACAATACTTTATTAACAGTCTTGCTTAAGGACCTCTTGAGGCAGTAAATAATGGTATAAGTGATTTCCTTCCTATTGCATCAACTGGTGCAAGCCCTGTTCTTGCACCGTTTTGGGATGACATTACTTGCGGATTAGACTCTAATTTGCGATATAAGACAACAGGGAACCCAGGCAGCCGTGTATTTACTTTTGAGTGGGCACATGCTCAGTGGTTTAATGATTCAGACGGTGCATATACTACAATCACACCTTACGATAGTGCACTTTCATTTGAATTAAAGTTATATGAAGGTATTAACGTAATAGAGTTTTGTTATAAGGATGAAGTAGGTGTTCCTGCATCCCGTACTTCCGCTTCAATTGGCCTTACAGGAAATTCTATCCAGGGTGGTGGGTTTATATCACTTCAAAGTACTTCTGCATTGCCTTCTGTAAGCAACCAAATTGAAACGGATACTTTATCTTCTCCACCTATCAATAATCAGGTGTATAAATTTACTCCTGTACATCCATGTAAAAGTCCAATTAACGTCCAGTATGATAGTTATACAAATAATACAATCACATTATCATGCAGTGCAGCAGATGGTGTAAGCCGTTATGAATTTGCAGCAGTTACTGCATCCTATCCTCCGGATAGTATTACAGCAGCTATTGGAAATAAAATTATTTCGTCTTTGCAACCAGATACGCTTTATCATTTGTTTGCCCGGTCTTATTGTTCTGATTCATCTCAAAGTCCATGGATTGGAGTTGTTAATTCAAGTTTGGAAGTTACAACCGCAAGTAACCCGGTAAACCTGCCTTATTACGAAGGGTTTGAAAATAACTTTTTAGAAAACGTAAGATTTCAGGACGCATATGACACGTCAGAACTAGGGGATTATTTGAGGTGGTTTGTAGCCAGTAACAATCCTGAATATGCTTACGATGGTTCAGGGTATTTATATATTAAATTTTATCTTAATACACTTTATAATTGGAATTCCTGGTTTTTTTTACCGGGAATGAAGTTAACTGCAGATAAAGCATATAAGTTTAAATTTCATTACACCACACATAATTTAGCTAATCCAAATAAATTAGAAGTAAAATATGGAAAAGCTGTGGGAGCATTAGCAATGACATCCGGAACGTTATTCAGAGATACAGCTATTAACACTGTAGATGTAGTTTGGTTATCAGATTCAACCATCTTCAGCACCGCAACTTCAGATACTTATTACATTGGCTTTCATTGTTTTTCTGATTCCGGAAAAGGCTCTCTGCTGGTAGATGCTATTTCTGTAGAAGATGAAGGCGTACTGCCTGTAACATTCATTAATTTATCAGGTGAAACAAATGGCAAACAAAACCTACTTCACTGGACAACAGCAACCGAAGAAAACAATATTGGCTTTGAAGTGCAACGTAGCATTGATGGAAACAATTTTAGTAAAGCAAGATTTCTAAACACAAAAGCCATAAATGGCAATAGCAGTTTAAAATTAAACTATGATTTTGCTGACATAACTTTTAGTTCAGGTGTAAATTATTACCGTTTAAAGCAAGTTGATAAAGATGGAAAATTTACTTATTCAAATATTGTTGTTTTAAAGGATGATAATGCACTGGCAGATGGCGAAATAAGTGTGTATCCAAACCCATCAAAAAATACACTAAATATAAAAATTGCTTCATCTGGCAACGATAAACTAAAACTGTTGGTAACAGATATGTCTGGTAAAATATTACTTACTAAACCAACTTTAGTAAGTAATGGTGAAACTATTATACAGCTTAATGTTTCGCATTTATCAGCAGGCACCTACTTATTAAAATTAATGAGTGCAGATAATAATGAAAAAGCTATAATGAAATTCATCAAACAATAATTATAAATTAATAAAGCTGGTCTGTTTATACCAAAAATAAGCCTGCTTACAAACCCTAATTTCTTAAAGCAAAAAGGTTGTCTTTTCAGACAACCTTTCTATTATTTATAAAGAGCTATATAGTAAATCCATCCGGCAGCACAGCGCCTTTCTTCACTACAACAATTCCTTCTTTCACTGTGTATAAATCATGATCCAGGTTTTCAAGATGACTGCCACCGTTTATGCGCACATCATTACCAATGCGGCAATTTTTATCAATAATTGCATTCCTGATATAACAACGTTCGCCAATGCCTATGCCCGGCATGCCTTTGTCAGTATGCTCCTTTATTTGTTCTAAGGTTTCATAAAAATCGCAACCCATTAAGTAACTGTTTACGATTGTTGTGCCATGCCCAACCCTTGAACGGATACCAATCACGGTGTTTTCAATACGGCTTGCCAGGATAATACAGCCTTCAGCAATCATTGTTTTCTCTAAAGTAGTGCCACTGATCTTTGCAGGCGGTAACATGCGTGGACGGGTGAACACGGGCTTTGCGCTGTCAAACAAATTAAACAGTGGTACATCAGCCGTTAAGGCAAGGTTGGCTTCAAAGAAGGAATAAATATTTCCAATGTCTGTCCAGTAACCATCATACTGATAGCTTACAACTTTACGTGTGTTTATAGAAGACGGAATGATTTCTTTACCAAAATCTGTAGCGTCAGGATGATGTTCCATCAGCAGGTCATTCATCACTTTACGGTTGAAAATATAAATACCCATTGATGCAAGATAATTGCGGCCTTGTTGCTTCATCTGGGCACCGGTATCGCTTGTCCATTCATGCAAAATATCTTTCTTCGGCTTCTCAATGAAAGAGGTTATATAGTTCTGATCATCTGTTTTCAAAATACCAAATTCTGGTGCATCGCGGTCACCAACGGGTATTGTTGCAATAGATATGTCTGCTCCTTTATTCACATGATCCTGTAACATGGAGCAAAAATCCATTTGATATAACTGGTCGCCGCTTAATACGAGTATATATTCAAAATCATTGTTTCTTATATGCCGTAATGATTGCCGGACAGCATCCGCTGTTCCCTGGTACCAGCCCGGGTTATCAGGCGTTTGTTCTGCAGCAAGTATATCAACAAAACCCGAACTGAACGCACTGAAATGATAGGTGTTTTTAATGTGTTTATTAAGCGATGCAGAATTAAACTGCGTTAATACATACATGCGGTGAATGTTTGAGTTGATACAGTTGCTTATAGGAATATCAACCAAACGGTATTTACCGGCAATGGGTACGGCGGGTTTTGAACGTGCTGCAGTAAGCGGATATAATCTTGAGCCTGCGCCACCACCAAGTATGACTGCTATTACTGAATTTAAATCTGCTTCCATATATTCTTTTTATAATTAAGTTATGTTTATTATTTAAGGCTTTGATAAACGCTGATATATTGATGCACTGAATTTTCCCAGCTGTTATCAATCTGCATCATGTGTTTGCGCATTCCGGCAAGCGCTTCTTTATCATCATAAAATAAACCAACCGCCCTGCCTGTTGCATGTACAATGTCACCAATGCTTGCCTGTAAAAAACGAATGCCCCAGCCACCCGCATCGCCCATATCTGTAACGGTATCTATTAAGCCGCCTGTAGCTCGTACCATTGGCACTGTGCCATATTTCATAGCGTACATCTGATTTAATCCACAAGGTTCAACACGGCTTGGCATCAGCAAAAAATCTGAACCTGAATACATTAAATGACTAAGTGCTTCACTATACCCGATCATAGAATTATAGTTTCCGGGAAACGTATTTATAAGTTGTTGCAATTGCCACTCCACATGCGGTTCTCCGCTTCCTAAAATCAAAAAATTTACATTGCCCTGCATGGTGTACATGGCTGATGTAATTGCATCAGGCAAAAGGTCAGCAGCTTTCTCACCAACAAGCCTTCCTATAAAAATAATCAATGGTTTTTCTGCATCCAGATTAAATTCTTTGCATAACATTCCTTTTGCTGCCTGCTTTCCTTCTTCAACATCATCCGCTGTATAATTTGTTTCAAGGTATTTATCTGTTTCAGGGTTCCATACATCATCATCAATACCATTTAGTATGCCGGTGCACTTGCCTTTTTCATATTCAAACAAAGCTTCCAAACCATTTGAGTTATAGCGAAGTTCTTCAAGATAACTCTGGCTTACGGTTGTTACCTTCCAGGCATTTTTTACGGCTGATGCAAGCGGGTTAATATCATCTTCCCATTCAAGCAAACCACTTTTCCAACTATCAAATGGTGGGATAAAATTACTTTGATTCCAACCCATCCAACCCTGGTATTGCGCATTGTGAATTGTAAGCACGGTTGGTATATCGTTAAGCCTGTTGTATTCATAACAATACTTAATCATGAACGGAATTAACCCAACATGGTAATCATGGCAATGAATAATATCAGGCTTATGCTGCCAGTGATTGAGCCAGTTTAAAAATGCAATCTGAAAACCGCAGAACCGCTGTGTATCATCAGTATAGCCATAAATACTATCACGGTCAAGCAAGCCGTTTATATCAATTAAAAATAAATCAAAGCCAAGCGTATTATGCTTTTCCTTTATTACTGTAAAATCAAACCACCAGCCGTTTACATTGGTGCTGCCTTTAAAATCAACATCCCATTCGTGTGTGTTTAAAAATTTAGTATGGTACATGGGCATAACCACTTTTGCATAGTGTCCCATTTTAGTTTGATATTTTGGCAACGCTCCAACCACATCACCAAGCCCGCCGGCTTTGGCAACCGGGTAACATTCTGCACTTAAATGAATTATTTCCATGCAATAGTTTATGTGACGGTGATAATGAACATAATTAACTTAAATAAGCAATCGCAACAATAATTTCAACTTTATAATCTATGAGCAAATAAAGCAATTAAAAATATACAGTTGAAAACTAATTTAAAATTTTTAGAAATATAAAATGTATTTAATTTACAAATCTATTTACTCAAACTTTAATGATTGTACATGAGCCAAAAAACAAACTGGGGCCAATTTGGAACTTTAATTGTCATCTTTTTCTTTTGGGGATTTGTAGCTGCCAGTAACGATATTCTTATACCTGTTTTTAAAAAAGCATTTGATCTTACACAGGCGCAGGGACAGCTTGTATCTGTTGCTTTTTATGTGGCTTACACTGTTGGTTCCATCATTTATTTTGGTATTTCCAAAGCAATGAAAGGAGATGTATTGAACAGGATTGGTTATAAAAACGGGCTGTGTCTCGGCCTTATTATATCAGCTATCGGCACATTGCTTTTTTACCCGGCAGCAAACCAGGAATCTTTTACTTTAATGATCAGCGGTTTGTTTATTGTGGGGCTTGGGTTTGCATTGCAGCAAATTGCTGCCAACCCTTTAGCTATTGTTTTGGGCGATCCAAAAACAGGTTCGCAACGCCTTAATGTTGGCGGCGGCATTAATAATTTTGGAACCACCATCGGGCCTTTGCTTGTAAGTTTTGCCATTTTTGGAAGCGTAAATTCGGGCAATACAAATGCAAGCATAAGCAGTGTAAAAATTCCATACCTGGTTATTGGCGCTGCATTTTTATTGGTAGCACTGTTTTTTAAATTTTCTTCTTTACCCAATAAAATTAATCTTGATATTGTTGCAGATGAAGAAGCAAGCAACGATTCTAAAGTATTACATAAGCCTTCTGTGTTTCAATATCCGCAATTGATATTTGGTATGATTGCAATATTTGTTTATGTAGGCGTTGAAGTTTCTACTGCAAGTAATTTACCGGAGTTTTTAAGGCAGCATTTTGAAATATTCAATGGTAAAGTAGTTGCTAAAACCCTTCACGTTGCCGGCGCAAAAGAGTTCACCAATAATTTTAATGCTCCATTTATTTCTTTGTATTGGGCAAGTTTGATGATGGGAAGATGGACAGGCGCAGTCGGCGCATTTGATATTAACGCCGGTTTTAAAAAGATATTAAATTTCTTAATGCCTTATCTCGCTTTTGGTGTTTTTCTAATTGTAAATATTATTGCGCAGCATGACGTTACTCCGTTTTATGTGTATGGTTTTGTTATCATCGCAATGATAATCGGCGATATTTTGAGTAAAGGAAACCCGGCAAGAATGTTATTGATTTTTGCATCGATGGGTATTACAGCTTTGATAATAGGAATGCTTACCAGTGGCATGGTAAGTGTATTTGCATTCATAAGTGTTGGTTTATTCTGCAGCACATTATGGCCTTGTGTGTTTACACTTGCTGTTGCCGGCCTGGGTAAACATACTAACCAGGGAAGCAGTTTATTAATAATGATGATTATGGGTGGGGGAATTATAAGCTGGTTGCAAGGTAAAGTTGCAGCGGATAATATTTTAGGTATTCAGCATTCATATATTGTTGGCGTTGCTTGCTTTCTTTATCTCGCTTTTTATGCTATTAAAGCTAAAGCAGTTTTAAAAGCGCAAGGCATAGACTACGATGCATTGCAGGCTTCAGGTGGTCATTAAATCAAATCGTAAATTGTAAATAAGAATGGCTGCTTCACAATCTGTGTTAGATCCTTTAGCGATAGGAATTGATATTGGTGGTACGGGAACCAAGTTTGGCATTGTTGACCACGTTGGCAACGTGTTGTTTTCTGGCGATATGTCAACTAAAAAAAATCCGCAGGTTGAAGCGTTTATAGATAATCTTTATACCAATGTAAAAGTATTGATTGATAAAGCCGGTGGCATTGGAAGAATAAAAGGTATTGGCGTTGGTGCACCTAACGGTAATTTTTATACAGGCACAGTTGAGTATGCGCCAAACCTTCCGTGGAAAGGTGTAATACCTTTAGCTAAAATGATTGAAGATAAATTTAAGCTGCGTGTTACATTAACTAACGATGCGAATGCTGCTGCTGAAGGCGAGATGATTTATGGTGCTGCACAGGGCATGAAAGATTTTATAATGATAACACTGGGTACAGGTGTTGGAAGCGGCATTGTTGCAAACGGTAAATTAATTTATGGGCATGATGGCTTTGCAGGTGAGTTAGGCCATACGATTGTTTTGCCTGACGGGAGATTGCACGCGGGTACCGGTAAGAAAGGGTCACTTGAAAGTTACGCATCTGCAACGGGTGTGCGGTTAACTACGCTTGAAATGCTTAAAAATACCACTACGCCAAGCTCCTTAAGAAAAGTACCTCCTGATCAGATTGATTCTAAAAAAGTCTCTGAAGCCGCTATTGCAGGTGATGAACTGGCTAAAGAAGTATATACTTTTACAGGCAGAATTTTAGGTATTGCTTTGGCAAATGCGGTTATGTTCTCCAGCCCGGAAGCAATTATTCTTTTCGGCGGATTAACCAAAGCCGGTGAATTAATTCTTAAGCCAACAAGAGAAAATATGGAAGCTAATCTTATACAGATATTTCAGAATAAAGTAAAGATTCTTGTAAGCCATTTAAAAGAATCAGACGCTGCTATACTTGGCGCCAGCGCATTGGCATGGGAAACAGCTTAATTAAATTTCATCATTAATTTTTTACCATTAAATCTTTTAATGCTAAATGGCGATAAATCAAATTGTACTCGTTCCCCGGTTGCCATATCACATAAAATTTTGCCGATAACACTTGAAAATTTAAAACCATGCCCGGAGCATGGGCTTGCAATAATTATATTTTTGTTTGATGAATGAAAGTCTATGATAAAATGCTTATCAGGCGTGTTTGTGTACATGCAAACCTCTGCATAGTTAAACTGAAGATTGGCATTTAAATATTTATCGGCAAGCATCTTTATATTGTTTATTTCATCTTCACTAACTTCCTGTGAAAGTAAAGAAGGTTGTATTGGTTGCCCTTCATGATGCGGCGCAATTTTAATTCCATCGCCTAAATCAGGAAATCCATAAAAAACTCTTCCTTTATTATATTCCCATATATAAACAGGTAATTTATTTGGTAACAAGGAGGTTTGTTTTTGCGCATCAATGTTTTTAAACCAAAATAAAACTTGTCTCTTTATATTAAGCGGAAGATGTAAGTCAGGTAATAAATCATTAAGCCATGCGCCGGCAGTTACTATAAGTTTTTTTGTTTGATAAACATCTTTATCAGTAACAATTTCAATAACATTATTTTTTTGATTGATAGATTGAACAGCTTCATTAAACATTAAAGCGACACCATTATTTTTTGCCTGGTCAATATTTGCTTTAATGCATTTTTCAGGGAATAAAATACCTGCATTTTTTTCAACAACTGCAACTGTTTCTTTGGCCGGGTTAAATGCAGGGAATTGTTTTTTTATTTCCTCACTGTTTAAATAATCATAACTCACTTTATGTGTTTTGGCACTCAGTTTTGCACCGGTTATTACAGAAGCATTTTTATCTCCTAATATTATTCCGCCTGTTTGTAGCAATAGTTTTTCACCTGAACTTTTTTCTAATTCATGCCATAAATTATAAGCTTCTTTAACAAGCGGAACATACATCGGGCTTTCATGATAAGCCTGCCTTATAATTCTTGTTTGCCCATGGGAAGAACCTTTGTTATGCGGTGGCGTAAATCTGTCTATACCACAAATTTTGTTACTTGTTTTAGACAGGTGATATAAAGCAGAGCTGCCATGCGCACCAAGGCCAATAATTATTATATCTAACATTCTTTATTACTCTTTGCGCAAGCTAATTTATAATTTAATTAATGCTGTGATGCAATATGTACATATCTGAATTGTGTATTATTTATACAAGTTTGCCGCAACTTTTTCTGACAACACTTTTGGTGTTAGCCATACGAGGAAAGCGCCAAGCTTGTTAATAAATCCCACAATTACTTCGCGCTTTTTTTTGAACATGCTTTTTATTGCAATTGATGCAACTTCATCAGCATTCATGTTTAATTTTTTTCCTGCTTTAATTGCTCTAACTCCAATATTTGCACGCTCGCCAAAATCAGTATCTGTGCCTCCGGGAGAAACACATGTTACTGAAACATTTGTATTTCTTAGTTCATATTGTAACGCTCTTGAAAAACTTACAACAAAAGATTTACTTGCAGCATACGTACTTAAATAAGGTACTGCCTGGTAAGCAGCAGCGCTTGCAATATTTAAAATATAGGATTGTTGTTGCTGCTTTAATATAGGAAGACATAATGAAGTAAGTTTAACAAGCGATGCCATGTTCACCTGTATCATTTCTGCATGTGCAACGGCAGTATATTTTTCAAAATTTCCACTTAATCCATAGCCTGCGTTATTGATAAGAATATTTATTGCTATGTTTTTTTTTGACACCCATTCTGAAATAGTTTCTGCAGCATTTTGTTCAGCAAGATCAACACATAAAAATTGCACATCAACCTTATGCTGCTGGCGCAAATCAGCAGAAATTGTGTTTAAAAGATCTTCGCTGCGTGCAACAAGAATGAGGTTTAATTTTCTCGCTGCTAAATTATATGCAAGGGCTTTACCTATTCCTTTACTGGCACCGGTTATCAATGCGTAAGACATAAAAAATTAATCCTATCTGAAATAATGATAGAGCGCTGTCCTGGTTTTTTCATTCTTTGGTATATACTTTCCCGTAATCATCGGAATGTATAATACACGGCGGCGGCTTTTAGCTCCAAAATTTGGTGACTGCTGTACCCGATGCCATATCCGTCCATCATGCACGGTAAGATCGCCTGCACTTATATTAAAACCCGCTTCTTTTTTATCAGGTTTATGTGTATAGTATTTTTTACCGAACATTAATCCGAATGCATTTTGTTTATGTGTGCCTAACAAAACACGCAAGCCTCCATTTTCATAGGGA
>CAHJWK010000103.1 GCA_903642275.1 Chitinophagaceae bacterium | reverse complement strand
ACTTCCGAAGTGGGGGTGGGTACTTAAAAACACCGGCGACGCACTTAAAACATTCGGCTGCGGGTATTTTTTATGCGATGGCGGCCTAAAGAAGTGGGCTGGGTATTTAAAAGAGCCGGTGTTGAATATTTTTGATGCGATGCCGGGGTTATTTTATCCGGCGTCGGGAAAAAACATGTAGCGTTGAATACATTTTATGCGGAGGCGCGATAAAAAGGTACAGCTTCGAATATATATATGAAGCGCAGTTAAAAGTGATTAAGTCAACCTTTTTCATAAACGCGAAGTGATTATGTTATGTCTGTCTTGTTTTAATGTCAGATAAATAATCGCTTTTTTGCGTCTTTTCCTTATAGTTAATCATTTTCCACTTTCTAAGATATTTAATAAATGTATTAATATTACTATTCATTAAATTGTGGTTTATTAACCGCAACAAAACTATGAAACGAATTTTCGCGGGTTTCGAAGAGCCAGAAAAAGAAAACTATTCAAATAAAAAGATTATTGACTTTAAAGAGAAATTTGAAGTTGCTTACTGGGCTTTTAAATTAAAAATTACCAAGAGTCAATTACAAGCAGCCCGTAGAAAAACAGGCAGCACATTGGTAACAGATATAGAAGCATACATAAATAAGAAATTTATGATTTAACGCTCTTCTAAATATGAGATTATATACAGCTTTGTTTAAAATTTAATAATCAGAAATTTTTTGAAATACCGGACATATTATAAAATAAAAGCCATGCTTTGCGTGGCTTTTATGGATAAGTAACTTTATTCTACTTCTGCAGCTGCTTGGTAATTTACACTTGACTCTGCTAACTGGGTAAGCAATTCATCTGTTTCTTTTTCTTCTGCTAATGTTTGCTTTAAAAGGTCAGCAACTTCATTTAAACCTAATGTTGTTGCCAATTGAGCTAAACCACCATAGGTTGATATTTCATAATGTTCCACTTTCTGGGCCGCGAGAATAAGACCAACATCTCTTGTAGCTGTACCTTTTTCAGTTTCTTCAATAATGCCTTTTCCTTCTTCGATAATACCAGCCATGGCTTCGCATTTTTTTGCTTGTGCTTTTTCATCCAATAATTCAAATGCTTTATCAAGGCGGACTACATGCTCCTTTGATTGTTCTGTATGTGTTTGAAAAGCATTCTGTAATTCTGTAGAGGTTGCGGCCTTCTGCATTTTAGGTAAAGTAGTTACAATATGTTTTTCAGCCCAATAAATATCTTTCAATTCATCAATAAAAAATTCTTTTAACATCGAATCTTCAGATGCTATACCGGGTTTATAATCAGAACTGCCGTTCTTATCAGTGTTACTCTTTTGTGTTTTTGCCATAATTAATTTTTTATTAATAGTAGAACAATCATGCCACAAAATGATTAATTATTTAACCTTATCTCATCATTTACCGGCACCGTAAAATAAAACGTAGCGCCTTTTCCCGGTTTGCTTTCCACCCAAATTTCCCCGCCATGTTTTTGAACAATGTAAGCAGTGATGTATAACCCCAGCCCCAGGCCCGCAAAGTTTTTCATCTCCTCACTTTTTACGCGGAAGAAACGGTCGAATACTTTGCGCTGTGCCTCTTCAGATATGCCAATACCTTCATCTGCCACGCTTATTTGTACTTTATCGTTTACACGTTTGCACGCAATAGTTACGTTGCCGCCTTTAGGTGAATATTTTATGGCATTAGAAATAAAATTATTCAGTACTTGCCCTATGCGCTCACGGTCTGCATATACAAACTCGTTATCAAATTTTGTAAGATTGATATGATGTATGTTTGAAAGCTGCTGTAAATCGTGCACACGCTCTTCAATTAAAGCACATACATCAAATCTTTCAGGCTTTAATACCATTTCACCTTCTGCCAGTTTTGATGTATCCAGCAGAGCACGGATTAAATCAATCAAACGGTCAACCTGTGCATCTAATTTTTGCATAAGTTCTTTGCTTTGCACATCTTCACCTTCATCAAATATGTCATGCAATACTTCTGCGTAAGCTTTAATGCTGGTAACCGGCGTTTTTAATTCATGGCTGGCAATGCCGATAAAATCTTCTTTCTGCTGCTCTAATTTTTTACGTTCCGTTATATCAAACATAACACCTACCATTCTTGTTGCCTTGCCATTTTCTGTTGTAACGGCACGCCCGTAACCGCTCATCCAGCAAACCTGTTTATCATCAGCACGAACAATTCTGAATTCTGCCTGGTAAAGACCCGTTTCATTTATTGCTTTCTGTAAAGCCTGTGTAACTTTTTCCAGGTCGTCCTCATAAATAGATTTAATAAAATCAGCCGAGCGTCTTTGCTTATTGTCTGGTTGTAAACCAAGCAAATAAAAATGCTGGTCATTCCATTGAACAGTATCCTCTGTAATATTCCAGTCCCACGCAGCCATGTTGGCTGATAATAATGCTATACGATACCTGTCCTCTGAATGATGCAGTGCATCTTCTGCTTCTCTTCTTTTGGTTACATCTATTACATATTCTACATTGTAATTTTCCAGGATGCGTGCTTTTGCGCATAAGCCCCACCAGCGGGAACCATCCCGCCGCAGTAATTCTTTTTCGTAGGGTGTGGCAACGCCTGCTGTCATTATCTCACTCAAAGCTTTTTCCATTACCGGTATCCATTCCGGTGGTGTCATATCTCTTAGATTTAGTTCAACGCCACTAACCTCTTCCGGTGTATAGCCTGTTTTTTCAAAAAATGCCTTATTAGCTTTAATAATTTTACCTTCATCATTAAAGAAAACTACAGTCACAGTTTCAATTTCCAAAGCTTTTTGCAGGCGTTCTTCACTTCCATGTAATGCTTCAGCTGTTCTTTTACTTTCGCTGATGTCAATGGCATATTCTACAATCATGTTATCGTCAAGATCTGCAGCTACAAACATTAACCAGATTTTTGAGCCGTCTTTTCTAAAATATTCTTTTTCATATGGCCCACCAACACCTGTTTCTTTTAATTGCCGCATTACCTCTTCACTTGCTTCAACATGTTCCAACGGCGTAAAACGCAGCCACGTAAAATTGCCTGCCTCAAACTCTTCCCGGTTATAACCAACCATTTTAATAAAGGCATCGTTTGCATGCAGCACTTTACCATTATAGTTAAACGTAACCACACCAAGAAACGGCACGTTTACCATGCGCTGCAGGCGCTGTTCGCTTTGCCTTAAAGTTGCTTCGGCTTTTTTGCTTTCGGTAATATTGCTGGCAGTACCAATCCATTCAATTATGTTTCCATGTTCATCCAGCTTTGGAACGGCACGGGAATACGTCCATGCTATGTTTCCCTTTACATCAAATACCTGGTGTTCCAGTTCAAAAGTTGTTTTGTTTTGAATGGATTTATCTGTTGCATCTGTTACCTTTTGTTGCTCATGTTCAGGAATATAATTTTGCAGCCATGACCTGTTTGTATTTTTGGTATCAGCAAGAAAATTCTTTCCCTCCAAATTATCCATTTGTTTCCAGTCGGCACTCATTTTATATACTGAATCAGATGTTGCGATAGCCAATGAGCGGAAGCGTTCTTCACTTTCTTTTACGGCTTCTTCTGCTTTTGCTTTTTCTACCGCTGCCCAGGTGCGCCCCGCGGTTTCTTTTGCCAAATCAATTTCAATATCTTTCCATTTTCTCGGTTCAGATTGTGTGATGCACAGGTTGCCGGCAACATCATTATTTTTTATTACAGGCACATTAATATAGGCAAGGATGCCTGACTGAAGGCAAAGCTGTTTTAAGTTTTCGTCCATTAAAATTGAGGTATTTACATTCTCAATAATAATCGGGTGCGAGTTTTTCATTAATGCCTTAAACATGGGCATTTCGTTGAGTGGATAAACAGCCGCCACAGAAGGTAAACCATCACGGGCTGCATCCCTGCGTATCGTTGCAACGTCTTCATTTATCTCTACGTAATAACACCTGTCTGCACTATACTCATTCATTACAGTATAAGTAACCGCGGACTGAATTTCAACCGAATCAGTTGTTGAGCGAAGTATATCACTTAGCTTAATTAAGAACTTTTGTTTTGCTTCCTGGTATTTGCGCTCGGTAATATCAGTGTAAACAATTACAAACTGGCGATTGATTCTATCGCCTACCGGCGAAGCATACGCATCAAACCAACGGTCTAACTGTTCCACCTTATTTTCAAACCGCATTGCTTCACCTTGCAAGGCTACTTTGGCATACGTTTCAATCCATGATTCTTCTATACCGGGAATTAATTCTTTTGCTGTTTTTCCTTTTGAAGCTTCTACGGTTAAGCCGGTCACTTTTTCAAATGATGGATTAAGCTCCAGCAAACGGTAATCAACAGCTTTGCCGTTATCATCGGTAATCATTTCGCACCAGGCAACAGCTTCGTCAATGGAGTTGAAAAGTGTACGGAATTTTTCTTCGCTTATGCGTAACGCTTCCTGCTGTTTTATGCGCTCGGTAATATCATAAAAAGTAATTACCACGCCGTTTATATGGTCATCTGCCGTACGGTAAGGCAAAAGCCGCACAGTATAATATTTATTGTCTGATGTAAGCAGTTGCCGCTCTACCGGCTGCAGGTTTCCCAATACTTTTTCCGCATCGGAAAGCAGCAAACCATTTGAGGTAAGCTTGTTGGTAATATCGCTGAGCGGTCTGCCAATATCTATCGGGATTAAATTAAATATTTCCCGCGCCATAGGTGTAAACAGCACCACCTTAAAGCCACGGTCTAAAAAGATGGTGCCAATACTTGTTGAGTTAATAAGGTTTTGCAGGTTGTTGCTGGTAACGGTTACTTCCTCAATCTTTATCTTCAGCTCCTGGTTTACGGTGCGCAGCTCTTCGTTGATAGACTGCAGCTCTTCCTTGCCGGTTTCCAGTTCTTCAGCGGCAGAACGCAGCTCTTCATTCAACGCCTGTAGTTCTTCATTTGCCGCCTTAAATTCCTCTGACTGCAGCTCATGCTCTTCTGCCGCTGAGCGCAGTTGTTCCTTTGTAGTTATCAGCTCATTTTCCAGGTGCAGTGTTACTGATTCATCCGTGGTACGTACCGTTCTTTCGCCGTTTTGCGTTGCTTTTACCGGTTCAAACATAATAAGCAGGAAACCTCTTGCCGTTTCAGCCTTGCGCAATACGGGCTGCACATGAATGCTTATGGTTTCTTTCTTTCCGTTTATCTGAACCTGTAAAGGTTTTGTTTTTACACTGGCTTTTTGCTGCACAGCACTGTATAATATGGAGCGCAGCTCTATACGCAACCCGGTAGTAACAAGCTTTAAAATATTGCTGGAAGGTTCGCCGCCGGGCAACTGCATAAACCTGCCCGCTGTTTCGCTTAAATGCAGCACATCGTAATTTTCATTTACAATTACTGACGGCGGCGCATACAGTTCTAATAACTGCTGGTGCAAATCGCCAAAAGACATACGCTCCGGCAACCGGTCTTCTAATTCCGGGGTGGCTGTTTTATTTTTTAAGTATGTGCTTAATGAAAGCATGCTGTCTGTTACAGGAATGGTACGGTTAGGCGTTTGACGGCTTTGATAGATATGATTTTCGCGGCTGAGGGTTGCGTATAAATCACCGGCGCCATCCACTGATTCTGAAGTACCTAAAAACAGGTAAGCACCGGGCAGCAAAGCAAAATGAAATGTTTCCATTATGCGCTGCTGCGCCTGCTTGTTTAAATAGATAAGCATGTTGCGGCAGGTGGCAAGGTGCAGGCGGGAGAAAGGCGGGTCTTTTAAAACATTATGGCTGGCAAACAAAATCATTTCGCGTATCTCTTTGCGGATGCAGTAATTATTTCCCTGCTTTGTAAAATACCGCTTCAGCCTTTCCGGCGTAATATCAGCCGCATCATTTAATGTATAAAGCCCTTCCCGTGCAATGCTTAAAGCTGCTTCGTCAATATCTGTTGCAAAAATCTGCACCTGCGGCGCATCAGTAACATCCATTAGCTTTTCAGCCATCAGAATAGCAAGGCTGTAGGCTTCTTCGCCGGTGGCGCAACCTGCTACCCAAATACGTATTTGCTCACCTGAATTTTTATCTTTTAAAATGGCAGGCAATATTTCTTTTTCAACAGCTTCAAAAGCTTTTGCATCGCGAAAGAAATTGGTAACCGAAATCAGCAGGTCTTTTAATAATGCCTGCGTTTCATCCGGCTGTTCTTTCATATAATTCGCATATTCCGGCAGGCTTGCAATGCTGCGCACATACATGCGGCGCTCAATACGGCGCAGCACGGTAGGCGATTTATAGTTGCTGAAATCATGACCGGTTTTCAGGCGCAGGTTTACAAAAATTTCCCGTAATGCACGTTGCTCTTCATCAGGGCGTTCTTCCGGTTCGTGTGCGATATTTATGGTGCCGAGGCTATTTTTATACGCAATAATTTTTCCCGGTATCTCTGCCACAGGCAGCACGGCATCAATCAATTCTGTGGCAATAGAATTATGCGGCATTTCATTAAACTGCGCTTCTTTCGGGTCCTGCACAAAGGCAGCGCCGCCTCTTTCTTTTACCCGCTTAATACCCATGGAACCATTTGCGCCGGTGCCGGATAACACCACGCCAACGGCTCTTGAATCGTGCGATTCGGCAAGTGTGCGGAAAAAGATATCAACGGGTGCACGGCGCTCTTCAAAACTGATATTGGGTGATACGGTGATGTGACCATCCAGCATTTGCAAATGATTGCTGGGTGAGATTACATATACGTGGTTGGGTACAACATGTACTTTTTCCGTAACCTGCGTAACGGGAATTTTTGCTGTATGCTGCAATACTTCCGAAAGATGGCTTTCAAATTCCGGCGAAAGATGCAGTATCACCACGTATGCCATATCACTATCTGCCGGCACTTGCAGGAAAAATTCTTTTAAAGCTTCAATGCCACCTGCAGAGGCGCCTATGCCGACGATAAGGAATTGCGGTTTCACTGCTGGTTCTGCATACATTAAATCTTTGTTTTCTCCGCGTTGTGATGCTTTTTTATTTTGTTTCATTCAAAATCATTGACTGTACATATCAATACTGCACATGTATTAAACGGGCAACCCGGCAAGTATCGGGTTTAAATATAATCATAAATAATCAAGTTGATATTACTGCAACATTTTAGAAATTTGCCGGAGTAATATCAGCTGAGAATATTTGATATAAAGCCTACGTGATCCTGGATATTATTTCCGAAACCCAAGGCAATTGACCCGTTTGATTCTGTACATTTATTAAATATTAGCTGAAGTGTATTGCATACCTGCCTGTACAAATTATCATCTTCTAAAAAAAATGCAAGGATACCTGTATCCAATATACCATTTTCATAAGTAATAAAGATTTTTTTAAATGATTTTAACCTGGGCACATACATAACCAACAGAACAGAATCTTTTACCTGTTTAAAATCATAAGTAATAAAAATGTTATTAGGGCTGCCATTGGTGCAAGGCAATTTTATAACTGCTAGCATAAAAAATTTTTTTAGTGATAGAAATAAGAAATTCCGTAAGCTTAGTGTAGAATCGCCCGGAGTCGGGGTAGTGTTTGCAAAGATAGTCGAAAAAAGAGCTACAAGCTTTGTAACTCTTTTTTAAATGCTCCTCGAGTTGGACTCGAACCAACGACCCTCTGATTAACAGTCAGATGCTCTAACCAACTGAGCTATCGAGGAATAATTTTCGGGCTGCAAAAATAATGGTTTAGCTTTTGTAAATATAGATTTTCAGAAAAAATATTCCGTTTTATAAGGATAACGCAACTTATACATTGTTCTTACTTTTTCAAGTATGCTGTTGCGTAAGCCATCTACATTTTTTCTTTCAGCTGCAGAAATAAATACTGCATTGTTATTGGTTGATGTTTGCCATCTTTCTTCAAGATCCTTAAGCATTTCATTTTTTGCATCATCATCAAGCCATTCATCAAATGTGTTTGTTTCATACAAATCCATTTTGTTAAAAACAGTAAGCGTTGGCTTTTCAAACGCATTCAGTTCCTGTAACGTTTTATTTACAGTGCCCATTTGTTCTTCGTATTTCGGGTGCGATAGATCAACAACATGTATCAGTACATCTGCTTCTCTTATTTCATCCAGCGTGCTTTTAAAACTCTCTATTAAATGATGTGGCAGCTTGCGGATAAAACCAACTGTATCACTCAATAAAAAAGGCATGTTCTCAAAAACAACTTTACGGGTAGTGGTATCAAGCGTAGCGAATAGCTTATTTTCAGCAAACACATCACTTTTACTTAATAAATTCATTATAGTGCTCTTGCCAACATTAGTATAACCAACCAGCGATACGCGAATAAATTCACCTCTTTCTTTTCGCTGGGTTAAAGATTGTTTCTCTATCTCCTGCAATTTCTTTTTAAGTAAAGAAATTTTGTCTCTTACAATACGCCTGTCTGTTTCAATTTCGCTTTCTCCAGGGCCTCTTGTGCCAATACCACCGCCCAATCTTTCCAAATGCTTCCACATACCACGCAACCGGGGAAGTATGTATTGATATTGAGCCAGCTCAACCTGTGCTTTTGCTCTTGCAGTTTTTGCGCGGCTGGCAAATATGTCAAGTATAAGGTCGCTTCGGTCAATAGCTTTTACATCAATCTCTTTTTCAATATTGGTTATTTGTGAACCGCTTAGTTCATCGTCAAAAATTATTACATTAATGTTATGGCTTTTTGTATAATACTTTATTTCTTCAAGCTTGCCTTTGCCTACATATGTGCGTGTATCCGGGTGCGGAAGTTTTTGTATAAATTTTTTAAGTGATGCAGCTCCGGCAGTTTCGGCAAGAAAGGAAAGTTCATTAAGGTTTTCCCGTACTTCCTGCTCTGTCTGATTTTTATTAATTACACTAACAAGCACTGCAGTTTCAGCATTATTCAACCTTTGTTTTATATCAATCAAAACTTATTTTTTAACAAAGGTAATTTGCTGTATAATCATCACGTACATAAAAATAAAATCAAAGTCCGCTCAGTGTTAAGCCAATTGAAAAAGGATTGATTGTAGGGCCTGCGGCTGCTTTTAAAAAACTGGTTACCTGGTAAGAACCATCAAGAGAAATATGACCATAACCAATACGGCCAGTTATTGCAGCACGTGTATTATTAATAAATTTCTTTTCTGATTCTTTTGCTATATACTTGGCATCATAAACTGATTTGCCTGAAGAATCAATTAAATTTTTCCCTTTGGTATGCGCAGAAAGCAGCAAGCCACCTTTTACGCCGATTGCAATCTTAAAACCTTTATCAGGCTCAGCGGGGTTTGTTACAAATCTCAACTCCAATGGCACTTCAGCAAAGGTTGTGTTCAGTTTATATTTATCAAAATGGTCTTCCTCAGAAACATTTGTAAAAGGTAATGTTGAAGTATTTGATTTAAGATTGATATAAGTATCAGAAAAAAATATGTTGCTGCTTCCTATACCCAACCCAAATGCGATACTGAATTTAGGGCTTGAGCGGAAAGGTTTATCAATCATAAAATAAGCATTAAAATGCCTTGAAAAGCCTGATGTATTTATACTGTCTGGTAAACTTGGCCACGCGTCCACACCATATTGAACCATAAAATGGTCATTAGCCCTGGTGCTTAAATCAAGTTTATTCCAGTTTTTTTTTGTACTGGTTGCCGTTACATTCTGCTGTACATGCGCCGTATCTGTAACCTGACATTTCGCAATAAAAAAACCTGATGATAATACAAGAAACAGGAAAAATTTTTTCATTCTGCAGTTTAAGAGCTGGCAAAATAAATAAATTAGATATACATGGCTGGTTAAAATAAAGCGAATAATATTTATAGTAAGCTGAAAGGTTTAGATTCTTTTTATTAATTTAAATCACTAATTTCACGGCCTTCACTTAAAATACCTCTATGAAAATTTTAATTGCGGAAGATGATGTTATGATGATGGCATCAATTGAGTACCAGCTGAAAAAAGAAGGCTATAACATAAGCAAGGCAAATAATGGCAGTGAAGCAATGGCTGCCTTTGAAAAAGAAAGTCCGGATCTTGTAGTTACAGATATAATAATGCCACATACATCTGGTCTTGAATTTATAGGATTTATACGTTCATCTTATGATCATATACCGGTGCTTGTCTTATCAGGCGTTGACGAAGAAGATACAGTTATAGAAGCTTTTAACCTCGGTGCAGATGATTTTTTAACCAAACCTATAAAGCCCGGTGAGTTATCAGTCCGTGTAAAAAGGCTGCTAAAAAAAGCAGGTAAGAACGAAGGCAATTAACTGGAAGACCAATTTTTCTGTCTAATCTTTTGGAAAAAATTATATGCTGTGGCAAGAAAGTTGAATGCTAAAAAGCATGAAACACTTTTTATTATTTTCAGCATGCTTTTATCAGCAGTGAACTACTACAACAATTATTCTTTTAATAAAGTAACTATATGTTATAGTTTAATAAAAAAGACCGGTACAACAAAAGAGAAGACAAAGAATGAAATACTTGGAGGCAAATGGCAACTGCAAGGGTACTAGCATCTGATACAGGTTCAGGTAAAATCCCTACATTAACATTTGACCTTGCTGCGAATAAATTCAAGGGGTTTCCGGGTGCAATGCTATAATCGGAAGCTTCGTAATAAAAAAAGATGTATTAAGTTTTAATGAACAAGTAATTTAAACTAAAATCGCTTGTCCAGGTTATAACGAAAAAATATTTTTAGATAATCTTTTTAAAATAAACCGTTATCAGATTAAGCAGGTGTGCTTTAACTGATGTATAATACAACAATACTTTCTAATTGGGTAAGGCATGCTGATACAATTTTAACCAAACAGGTATAATTTATAATTATTACCCTTTCCGATTACGATGGCATAATACTTGGTTAATGTATTATTAATCACTTAAAAGAAATATTATGAAAAGAATGTTTTTTATATGCTTTATAGCTTTATCAGCTTTAGCATTAGGCACTTCAGCAAGTACAAACCATTATCATTTTAGCAATGAAAACTTTTTTAACGACACTACGCCACCAATGATGATGGATTCAATGCACCATGGTGCAATGAAAATGCATCACAAAAAAATGATGAAAGATTCAACATCAGGTATGACGATGAGCACTGATTCAACAAGTACAGCACCGCCTAAAAATTAAGTTTGATTCAATTTAATTATGCCACAGAATATTTAATTTTCTGTGGTTTTTTTTTGAATAAACTGTCGCTTCTGTTTTTTCGAAATTTTATTAGTGATTATAAATGCACTGAATTTAAATTCTTTAAGCACTTTACTAACGAAGCCTTCTTTTATTATACATTAAAAAAATTTCATCATAATTGCATCAAATAAATGTGTAGCCAAAAAATACAGTATTTATTTTCATTAAGGATATAAGCTTTACTTTGTTTATTAATATAAGTTTAATACCATCTTGGTAACGGTTTGTAATTAAATCTATTCTTAATGGAATTTGATGTTGTTGTAAGCCTGATTTTGCTGACAGCTTTAGCTGTTGGTATTTTTTTTTACGATCGCATGTACACACGCCTTACAAAAGAAAATAAAGAACTGGCTTATAAAAATAGCCAGGTTGATATGGAGACAAAAGCATTCAGGTTGCAAATGAATCCGCATTTCATTTATAATTCATTTAGTGCCGCACAGTATTTAATAATGATAAACGAAAATGAAAAAGCATTTAATTATCTATCAGATTTTTCGTTGCTGATGCGCCAGATGTTTGAGAATGCAAAAAAGTCTTATGTAAAAATGAATGAAGAAATAGAGTTCATGGAACGATACATTGAGCTCGAAAAAATAAGGTTCAACAACACGTTTACAAGCCAGATTGAATTCACAGATATACCAGATGTAAAAAACTATAAAATTCCTACAATGATGATTCAGCCAATTGTTGAAAATGCTATAAGGCATGGGCTGGCGCCAAAAAAACATGATGCAGAATTAAAAATAAATTTTAGACTCGATGACGATTATATCGTATGTAAAATAGAAGACAACGGAATAGGATTAAAAAAAGATGCATTTAAAGAAAGCAACAGCGAAAACTCAGCGATTGAAGTTATTAGAAACAGGCTGGAGGTAATTAATACTTTTCACAATAAAAAAGGAAAATTAACGATTATAAATAAGCAAATTGATGATAATTTAAATACCGGCGTAATTGTGGAATTGTGTCTGCCTTACCGGGACAACACATAATTTTTTATAAACCAATGTTCTAATATGAAAGCAATCAAAGCAGCTATTCTTGACGATGAAAATTCCAACATCGAAATTTTAAAAAAGATTTTACTTGATTCTGATAGTGCCGAAGTTATTTGGACAGCAAATAATATTGATGATGCAAGAAAGCTTATTGAAACTGAAAAGGTGGATGTCATTTTTATGGATATTAAAATGCCTCCGCATACATCTTTTGAATTGCTTGAAGAAATAGAAGAGCCAAAATTTGAAGTAATATTTGTAACCGCCTACCAGGAGTATGCTGTACAGGCACTTAAAATGGCTGCAATGGATTATATATTAAAACCCTTTAAGGCGAGCGATATTACAAATGCTTTAGAAAAGGTAAGAAATAAGCAAAATAAGTTTGGGCAGCTTGCAGGCTTAATGAAGAATTACTTCAACACAATGCCGGATAATTTTTCAAAAATAGTGGTGCATGTTGCAGATGGTTATGATATTGTTGATATAAATGATATCATGTACATTGAAGCATTAGATAGCTACTCAAAGCTGAAACTAAAAGGCAATCAATCTTATGTGGCATCAAAATCATTAAAAGATTTTGAGGAATTACTTTCTGAAAAAGGCTTTTACAGAATACATAAATCTTATCTCATCAACATACGCCACATGATAAAAATTGTGAAAGGTATTTCTGCATCTGTAATCATGACGAACGGTGTATCTATTCCAATTTCTGCGCGTAAAAAAGACGTATTTTTTGAAGAATTAAAAGGCGTTATTTCATTCTGATTTTACATAAACTTCAATAATCCCGTTGGTTGGTCTTCTTGGCGCAAGAAAGTTATCTGCTTTTTTATAATAAACCTGCAAACTATCTCTTACCCTGAAGGGATAAAAGTTGTTTAAAGTCGGCACATATTCAAACAACGCAACATCATACTTTTTGTTTTTTATTTGATTGCAAAAAGTATCGCATTGCCTGTTAAACATGCAAACACCTAAATGATACCATAAAGGATAATCCAGTCCGGTATTTAATTTATAACCTAGTTCATAATCGAGCGAAGTAAGCTCAGTCATGTTTAAAACCTTCAAATCTTTATTTTTAAAAATAGGCATTTGCATTAAGCGTTGTATGCCTGCAACCGTTGAAGGCGGTATATAAATTTTTTTGAATGATTTTAATGCGATAGGCATTTTCCATGTGCTTTCATCTTCAAAATGTGCAGTATCAGTATTAATCATGTACGTGTGTTCATTAATTACATTTTCTGCATTGGGATTATTCATTGCAACCTGCTGCTGAGGAAATAAGCGATTGGTTATCCTGCTTAAATACTGCCAGTAAGAACCAGACCACCAGAATAAAACCAATACAGTTAAAGCAAGAAAATTTCTGTAACGATTGAAATCAATCCCCGTAATTTCTGAAAGACCTTTTAAGATATAGGCAATAGCAAATGCATGAAAGAAAATATTATTATCAGGCGGCGTATAACTTGTTACTGCAAAGATTGCTGCTTCGGCTAAAATACCAATTGTCAACAACAAAAAAAGCATTTCATCTCTTCGTTTAAAAAAATCAGGCAGCTTATAAATTTTATAAATCACTATCAGGCCAATCAATAATAAATAAAATTTAATCCATTGCGAACTGCCTAAAATTTCATTCAAAAGATCAGGTATTGAAACCCTTGCGCTATGTGGCGGCTGACCATGATTAAACCAATAACCAAAACTGTATTTTGTAAAAGGATAAATAACTAAAAAAGCAATCGCAACATATATCAATACAAATAAAAAAAGGTCACTCCATTTTTTTAAATAAAATGAATTACATGCAACCAAAACAATTGCTATTGCGAATGCTAGGAAACCGCCATCCTGTTTTGTAAAGAATGAAAAGAATAAAAACAGGCAAGATAAAAACAAATAAACAAAACGTGATTTTGTTGTCCGCTGAAAAAATCCAAATAAAAAATTCAGTGCTGCAATCTCGTAAATGATATCAGTGTTGTTATACCATGGCCAAAAATTTACCAATATATAAGATAAACAAAGCACCAGCATTACAACTATGCGAAGTGCATTATCAAGCTTTAATTTTTGCAAAATTCCACGCAGTGAAAAACAACAAAGAAGATTTAAAAATACCTGTGCTTTTATCAGGCTTAAAAAATATGGACCGAAAATTTTAAAAAATATTGCAGGCATTACCCAATACATAAAACCCATGGGTAAGCCAAAATCTTTATACGGAATTTCACCAAGATATAGCCTGTATGCACCTTC
>CAHJWK010000102.1 GCA_903642275.1 Chitinophagaceae bacterium | reverse complement strand
GAAATGAGCATCATTCAAAAAAGCGGGAGCTGGTTTAGTTATGATGGCAATAAACTTGGGCAGGGCCGCGATGCAGTAAAATCTTTACTCAAGGACAATGAAGGTATGGCTGATGAAATAGAAGGAAAAATCAGAGCAAAGGTTTTAGAATTGCAGGCAGGTTAATTTATCTCAATAGTAAAAACAAAAGAAAGAAAATTTAATTTATTTTACTAACATGTTTTTCAAAAAAGACTTTAGCAGACAAAACGGGTATATCAGAAAAATAAAAGTCATTTAGGTCTTCTGTAATTATAAAACTGCATTTGCTTTTTATGGCTGAATAGTATTCAAGCCCATCTTCAAAATCATTAATTTTTTTATTGAGTAAGGTTAGCTGAACAACATCATGTGTTGCATCAGCTATAAAAATATGCTTGCATAACAAAGCAATTTTTTCGTTTGCAAGTTTTGTTTTATGTTTTTTTTCAGCAAAGTAAAATGCAATCGCCAGGCAGATTGGAGAAGTATAAATTTGAAATTGCTTATTGCCTGAAAGGCTTAATATTCTTGCGCTATGCGTAAACAGGGGGTATTCTTTATTGAGAACCGAAACGAGAATATTTGCATCAACAAATACCTTCATTTTTTAGAAGTAAAGTATTCTTTCTTTAAAGATTTTCTTGAGCGGGCTTTCGTTTGATAAGATGCCTGGCCTTCTGCTACCTGGCTTACCCAATCTGAAACCGGGTATTCTTCAAAAGACGTATAACCAGAAGCTGTTACTTTATCTAAAAGAAATTCTACAAGCCTGCTTAAGCTTACATTATTTCTTTCGGCATATCGCTTAGCTTTATTTGCAACGGCTTCATTAAAGCTTAATGTGATTTTTGCATCCATAACCAATAATTTTTACGAAGGTAATTATTTACGTGTAAAAATAAAATTCGTTACGTACAATTTTAATCTTTTATGTTTGCTTATTCAAAAACAAATTTATTCTCACCTTCCTTTAACACATACGCTTTCTCTTTCCAGATAAATCTTCCTGTAACTTTTTTCGGAAGTGATATAACAATATTCCATTTACCGCTTTGCACAAAATAAGAAGCTTTGATATCTCCGTTTGGATGTGGAATAGTTCCTGAAGCGTTTGTAAGCGTTCCCAAATGCGGTTCAATTTTTACTTTGCTGAAACCCGGTGTATCGCTGTCAATTCCCAATACAATTCTATATAATTCAATGTTTGGACTGCTTCCCCATGCATGACAATCAGAGCGTACCCGGTTTAAGTCATCCCATTCTGCCCAGGTTGTTAAACCCATTGCAATGTTTTCTTTCCAGATGCCGAGCCAGTTTAAATAATCATTTCCAAAACCTGCTTTAGTTAAAGCCTGAAATAAATAATACCTGAAATAAACAGAAGCTTTTGTAAGCGAAGAATCGTTTAATAATTTATTTCCTAAATTATGCGCATCATTTCCGCTTATAACATTTGTAATTATTGCCAGCGCATTAGCATGTTGCGAATAATATTTTTTTTCTTTTGTATCGCTGAACAATTTTTTATCATCACTCCAATTCTTTTTAATCATTTTTTTAAGCTGATTGATTTGATTAAAATAATCGTCTGCATAACAATTCATTCCTAAATTCTTCTCAAGGTCATAAGCAGATTCATAAGCCATCAGCAATTGCAAATCTATCAACGCAGAATTACCATTGCTATCAATTGGTGCAACACCTCCATCCCAACCTGCTCCATTAGCCCAGTCAGTAAAATTCCAGTATGGCGCACGGATAACACTGCCATCATCTTGTTGAAATTTATGAAAGAATGAAAGCACCTGCCGTGAAATGCTTAATTGGGTTTTTATAAAATTCGTATCGCTGCGATACATGTAGTAATCATGCAGCATGCTTATCCATATCAAAGAAAAAGTCGGTATTTCCTGGTGAATATTATGCGGGTAACGGCTCTCTGTAATACCTTCAGCAAGCATTGAATTGGCGATTAACTGAATTGCATTGCGCATCAATCTATCGTCACCTGAATTATATAAACTCACTATTGCCTGTATACGCGTATCGCCAACATATTGCAGTTGCTCGTAGTATGGGCAATCAGTGTAAGTTTCCTGCGCATCTAATCTTGCAGTGCGCCAGCCAATTTCTAAAATTTTATTTAAAGATGTGTCGCTGCTTGTAAAGTTTGAATTTAGTTTGAATGGATAACCTGTGTACATTCCATAAAAATCATTAAGCACCAATGCTTCATTCTGCGTTGTAATATCTAAAGCAACGTAGCGGTATGTTCGAAAAGTAAGCGCAGTAAAGCCTTGATGCATGTCGCCATTTGAAATAATTTCATCTTTTACGCCAACAATATGTCTGCCTTCAATTTCATTACGATTGCCTTTTTGATTTTGTGCACGCCAGTCACTACTATCCGGTTCATTTATATACAAGGCTTCAGCATACGTTAAACTGATGTCTGCATCTTTTCCTTTGTCAAATTGTAAAACTGGAAAAGCAGTTGTTTCAAAAGACTGGTCACATAAAATATGCGCAGTTGTATGAGCAGGAATTAGTATTGCATGATTGCCTTGTAAAAAATTTTCATCAGCATTAATATTGGTTTTTCTTATTGATTTCAATCGTTGCTGCGTTAACTCCATCATCGGAATTTGACGTGGAATCAGCATCCAGCCTGTGCTCCAGTGGTTAACATTTTTTGGAACACCATTAAATATTTCATGCGCATTCACCCAATTATTGTCGTTAAAATCAACGCTCATCCAATCTTTCGGATAAATGTTCATATCAACTTTTTCTGTGGCGCCAACTGCATAATATGAGTAAACCAATTGCGATTGCAACGGGCTGTAAGCCTTATCCAGTATGCATTTCCAGCTTGTACCTGTATTCACAATTTCTTCTGCTTTTGTATTGCCCTGCAGAATAAATGCTGTTTGATAAGAGATTTGCCAAACAGGTTTATCATCACCAAAATTCCATACAACTGCGGCTATAATATTTTTTCCTTTGTGAAGATGTGAAGCAATATCAACTGTTTCAAAATTCCAATGATACAAATCTCCTTTTGCAGGGCCGAATGAAACCAATGAATCATTTACAAACAATTTGTAACGATTATCTGCAGATACATGAATAATAAATTGGGTCGGCTGTTCATCAAGCAAAAAATTTTTTCTGAAATGATATACACCATAAACATGTGGGTCTGTATTCGGCACATCTATCCAGCTTGCGTTCCATACCTTATTAAGAATGTTTTGATTTATATTTTGAGATGATAAAATATGGTAACAACAGATAAAAACAATCAGCAAATATGACTTTCTCATAAAGCAAATTTTAGTACGATTATGTTATTTCTTCAACTTAATAAAAATCATCATCAGGCCAAATAAAAGAAATACAACACCAGCGTACATATTTTTTTCAACATGTAAAACCGGACTTATAAAATACCCTGCAATTAATATGATTGATACAATAAAAAAGAATAAGCCAATTATAAAACTCAATTGTGTAAATCTTGATTCCATAAATTTTAAAAGAAAATCAGGTTTAAAATAATAGTGACTATAATCAAAAAAATACCCAAAGGCGCAACACGCAAATACCACTTTTGTTTGTGATATTTTGGTTTATCAGTTAATGAATAAACAAGACCTCTTAAAGCTTCCTCGGCTTTTGGTTTAGTAAACAGGCTTACAATGATTGTAGTAAAAAAATTTGCAATCCAAGAAACAGATGCAACAATAAATGCCTGCCCCATACCACTTTTTATTTCGAATAACGGTGCAATCCATCCGCCTTTACCTTCTGCGATTGTTAAGCCATGTGTAAGTGTTGCTGCAACAGTTCCTGCAAGCAAACCAAAAAATGCACCATGACTGGTAGTTCTTTTCCAGAACATGCCTAATAAAAATGTTGCGAACAAAGGACCGTTTACAAAGCTGAAAACAAGTTGCAGAAAATCGTTGATGTTGTTGAAGCTTTTAGCAATGTATGCTGTTACGATAGAAATGAGAATGCCTGCAACCGTAACACATTTGCCAACCCATAAATAATGTTTGTCTGATTTATGTTTTACAAAATAAGATTGATAAATATCATAAGTGAACACGGAGTTGAATGCTGTTACATTACCTGCCATACCGCTCATGAAAGATGCAATCAATGCAGTAATGCCAACACCTAATAAACCACTTGGGTAATAATGCGCAATGAGTGAAGGCAACGTCATTGTATAATCTAATTGCCCGCTTGCATTTGTTGGTATAGAATAACCTTTGCTTTGTAATGCAGGCTGCATTAACGCGATAGCAATTACACCGGGCAACACAACAATTAATGGCATCAGCATTTTTGGGAAAGCCGCAACAACCGGCGTGCGTTGTGCATCACCCATATTTCTTGCAATCATTGCACGTTGCACCACCAAAAAATCTGTGCACCAATAACCGAACGACATCACGAAGCCCAAACCAAAAATCAATGATATAAAATTTATACCCATCGGGTTATCATCAGCCTTGCCCATATACTTCCAGGCATGTGTAAGCTGCGGTTCAAGGTTGGCTTTTATGTTTTGCCATCCGCCTGCATCATGCAATGCCACAATAACCAGCGGCGATAAACCAAGCACGATTAAAAAGAATTGTAGCACTTCATTATAAACAGCGCTGGTTAATCCAGCCAAAAAAGTATATATCATTACAATGCCTGCCGCAAGCCAGATAGACACATCAAAATCCCAATGCAAAATCACTTCAAGCAATTTTGCTAATGCATATAAAGAAATGCCTGAAGAAAATACGGTCATTACTGCAAATGAAACAGCATTTAATGCTCTCGTTTTTTCATCGAACCGCATAGATAAATATTCAGGCACACTGCGTGCTTTGCTGCCATAATAAAATGGCATCATAAATACAGCTAAAAAAACCATCGCAAAAATGGCGCCTACCCAATAAAAGTGCACGGTCATGATACCATATTTAGCGCCGCTTGCCACCATGCCTAACACTTCTTGTGCGCCAAGATTTGCTGATATAAATGCAAGGCTTGTTATCCATAACGGAATACTTCTGCTGCTGCTTAAAAAATCGTTGCTAGATTTTATTTTTCGCTTTATGATAAAGCCAACTGTTATTACAAAAGCGAAATACACAAGTATGATGAGATAATCGGCTGCATGCAATTTCATGTAATGCAAGTTTCGTTAACAACACAATATAAATGTTTGTTTACAGTTTACCGCTCACCGCTCGCCGTTTACTTTATTTCAATAACTTTAATCCTCTAAAAATTCTTGTCATGAACACAGCATCACAAAATCAGTTCACAACAAAAGAAATTAATCCGTTAGAAAGTTTAGATGAATGGGAAGATGATTTGCTGAAACGTTATCCAGACCCTGAAGAAATTGCTGCTTCAAAACCAACTGAAGAATACCGCAATTATGATGAGCCTGCAAGAGATACAGTAAAAGAATTTTACCGTTTGAATCATACATATCAGACTTATGATTTCGTGCAGCAAAAAAGAAGCGATTATTTAAAGTTTGATAAAAAGAAAATGCCGGTATGGGATGCCTTTCAATTCTTAAATCAGCTGGTGGATGATTCAGACCCTGATACAGACCTTGACCAGTTTCAACACTTATTGCAAACTGCAGAAGCAATAAGAAATGATGGTCATCCTGACTGGATGGTATGCGTAGGTTTATTGCATGATATGGGCAAAGTGTTATGCTTGTTTGGTGAACCGCAGTGGGCAGTTGTGGGTGATACTTTCCCCGTTGGCTGCGCTTATTCAGACAAGATTGTGTATCCGGAATTTTTTAAAAATAATCCTGATTACAACAATGAACATTTGAATACTAAATATGGTGTGTATGAACCCAATTGTGGTTTGCGCAATGTAAAAATGAGCTGGGGTCATGATGAATATGTGTATCACATTGCAAAAAATACGCTGCCTGAAGAAGGTTTGTATATGTTGCGCTATCATTCATTTTATCCCTGGCACAAAGAAGGTGCTTATGATTATTTGTTAGATGAGCAAGATAAAAAAATGCTAAAGTGGGTGAAACTGTTTAATCCGTATGATTTGTACTCAAAAAATCCAACGCCACCGGATTGGAAAAAGTTACGTCCTTACTATGAAGATTTGGTTGCCAAATATTTACCGGCAGAATTAAAGTTTTAAATCAATCAACATATTTACACAAAACCACTTGCAATTAAAGTGGTTTTTGTTTTGTAATTAGTGTTGAGATGATAACCGCAACATCAACACATCATGCGAAGGCACAGTTGCTGTTAATGGCTTTGATGTAGTTGCAAGATTTTTCTTCGTCCAAACATCAGTTATTTTATAAATTACAGTTGAAGGCATGGTGAAATCGCTTGAACTGACAGATGTTGAATCTATAGCATTGGAATTAAAGACAGTACAATAACATTTATAAAATTAAACACAGCGCGATGAGTACAACAGAAAATAACAACGCCATTTCTTCAAAAGGCGATAAAGCAAATCCTGATTATTTTACAGGTAAAGTATGGGTAAATGCATTGGTGCCGAAAGATGAGACAGGGCATTATACAATCGGTGATGTTGTGTTTGAACCAGGTTGCCGTAATAACTGGCACAAACATCCCGCAGGTCAAATATTACTTATTACCGATGGCAACGGTTATTACCAGGAACGTTGTAAGCCGGCAAAGCCGCTTAAAAAAGGTGATGTGGTAATTATACCATCAGGTATAGAGCACTGGCATGGCGCAACAAGAGCAGCCTCACGCATATAGCTGTTACAAATATTGGTGAAAACGGACCTGTTGAATGGCTGCAACCAGTTACAGATGAAGAGTATAATAATTGCCAGTAGGAAAGTTAAAATTTCTCGTAAAGCCGTTGAATAGCAGTTAAATTATTTAATCCTACACCACTGCTTTTAACCGGATTCATGTTCACTTTTTTAATATCTCAATAAATGTAAGTTTCGCCACAAATATTAAGGTTGATGTTGATAATGTTTTTCTGTTGTGTATCTACACCATACTTAAAAGCATTTTCAATAAAAGGAGTTAAGGTAAGTGGAGCAATTTTTTTCCGTTGCATCACCATTCTGTTGAAGACGCATATCCAGCAAATATCAAAGCGCAGTTTTGAAATGAGATATAATTATTTTTATAGCAAACAGCTTACCAACATTACTATTAAATATACAAGTAATTTAAGTTGATAAAACACACAAACATTATCTTCGGCTATACGGGGTAAACAGTATGAACAGAGGCGCAATGCTTGCCGGGTTAACACAAACTATTGAGTGGGATATTATAATTATTGGCGGCGGTGCAACAGGCCTTGGATGTGCGGTGGATGCTTCTTCAAGGGGTTATAAAACGCTGCTTGTTGAACAATATGATTTTGGTAAAGGCACATCAGGTAAATCAACCAAGCTTGTACATGGTGGTGTTCGTTATTTGGCGCAGGGTAATATTAAATTAGTAATGGAAGCTTTGCGTGAAAGAGCTTATTTGTTACACAATGCACCGCATATTGCAACAACATCGCCTTTCGTTGTGCCTGTTTACAACTTACGCGATAAATTGTTTTATGGCATTGGTTTAAAGATGTATGATTTGCTTGCAGGAAAGCTTTCATTAGGTAAAACGAAATGGCTGAATAAAAGTCAAACACTGCAATATTTGCAAGGCATCAACAGTAAAAATTTATACGGCGGTATTTTGTATTATGACGGGCAGTTTGATGATACAAGGCTTGCAACAGAGCTTGCTATGACCGCTGTTGAACAAGGCGCAACTGTATTAAATTACTGTAAAGCTGAAGCTTTTATTAAAACGAATAATACAATAAGCAGTGTAAAAATTAATGATACAATAAACAATGTTTCTTATACAATCAAAGCAAAAGTTATAGTAAATGCTACAGGTGTTTTTGCTGATGCAGTGATGCAGATGGATGAGCCGGCGAATGAAAAACTGATTGCACCATCGCAAGGTGTGCACTTAGTAGTTGAAAGATATTTTTTTCCTAATGATGCTGCCATGATGATACCCAAAACAGATGATGGACGTGTTTTGTTTGCTGTGCCCTGGCACAGCAAAATCATTTTAGGAACAACGGATACACCTGTAAAAAATATTTCAATCGAACCAAAACCTTTGCAGGAAGAAATCAATTTTATTCTCCATCATGCAAATAAATATTTAAGCAAACCAATTACAGAAAAAGATGTGCTAAGTGCGTTTGCAGGTCTTCGGCCGTTGATAAAAAGGAAGGATGTTTCTTCTACAGCAGTTTTGAGCAGGGACCATACAATTTTAATATCTGCTTCAGGATTAATAACGGTTAGCGGCGGCAAATGGACAACCTATAGAAAAATTGCAGAAGATGTTATTGGTAAAGCAGCTAAATCCGGTCAGCTCAAACAAACAAAATGCGTAACCAAAAAGTTACGTATAGGTAACCAGGATAAAATTGCTGCAAAAAATGATAATGAATTTTTGCAAACAGGCGTTCAGTTATCAGAAGAAAACATAAAATATTTTGTTGAAGAAGAAATGGCATTAACAGTTGAAGATATACTTGCAAGAAGAACAAGGTTGTTATTTTTAGATGCATCAAAAGCAATTGCTGCCGCGCCTTTTGTGGCACAGCAAATGGCCTTTCTGCTTAACAAAGATGAACAATGGATAAACCTTCAGGTTATTGAATTCGAAGCACTCGCAAAACAATATTTATTACCGTTAATATAATTGATTGTTATCTACATAATTTTAATCATTAATAACAAAACTGATATATGAGTCCTGTCATAGGTGAATTTATTGGCACTGCGGTGCTTGTTACATTAGGTGACGGTGTTGTTGCTAATGTAATGTTACATAAAACCAAAGGCAGTAATGGCGGCTTAATTTCTATTACGCTGGGCTGGGCTGTTGCGGTTTTTGTAGCTGTGTTTATTTCAAATAAAGCAAGCGGTGCACATCTTAACCCGGCTGTTACAATTGCGCTTGCCTGTGCACATAAATTTTCATGGAACCTGGTACTGTCTTATTTGCTTGCACAGTTGCTTGGTGCTATGACCGGCGCTGTGTTGGTTTGGCTTTCTTACGAGCAGCATTTTAATGAAACAACTGATGCTACTTTGAAGTTAGCTGTATTCTGCACGGCACCTTCTATACGCAGTGCTGTTCACAATTTTGTTACAGAGTTTATCGGTACGTTTATTTTTATATTAGCAGTTTTATACATTGTTGCGCCATCAAACAGTTTGGGAGCTTTGGATGCTTTGCCGGTTGCATTGGTTGTATTAAGTATTGGCTTGAGTTTAGGCGGCCCAACAGGATATGCTATTAATCCTGCAAGAGATTTGGGTCCGCGTATTATTCATTCTTTACTTCCTATCAAAAATAAAAGAGACAGCGATTGGAAGTATAGCTGGATACCTGTAGTGGCTCCAATTGCAGGTGCGGTGGTTGCGGCTTATGTCTGGATGTTATTAAACTGATATATTAACTACGGGATATTTTTACTTTAAACAGTTCTCATGAAATTTAAAACTACAGGCATCATTTTATTGCTGCTATTATTTTTTTATAAAGATTTTTCGCAACAGCCCGATACATTAACTGCGCTTCAATTAAAACCGTATGGCCGCTTTGCTTATGATAAAAACCAGAACCTTAAACTTATTACTTCAGCGGCTCACTTTGGGTTTAGCTTTAAAGGAAAAGAATGCACTGTAAATGCCTTTATCAATGATTTAACAGGGCATAATTATCTTCAATATACATTGGATAGTGTTTATCAAAAGCGAATAAAAATCACTGGCGATTCCGTTCAGTCAATAACATTAACCACACCAACAGATGGCAATCATACAATAGAAATATATAAAGCCACAGAAGCAGCAACCGGCCCTATCATGATACAAAAAATAATAGGTGATGAGCTGCAGGTAATACAACCTTCTGTTGAGCCATTGATAGAATTTATTGGCAACAGCATAACCTGTGGCGCTGCATCAGACACCTCTGAAATTAAATGCGGTCAGGGTGAGTATCATGATCAACATAACGCATACATGGCTTACGGGCCAAGAGTTGCAAGAGCACTGCATACAAATTTTATTTTAAGCAGTGTTAGCGGTATTGGTATTTACAGGAACTGGAACAGTGACGGGCCTACTATGCCGCAGGTGTATGAAAAAGAAAGTTTGAATGTAAATGATTTAGCATTTTGGAATTTCAAAATGTACACTCCCAAAATTGTAAGCATCGCTTTAGGCACAAATGACATGAGTCATGGCGATGGTGTACATGCAAGAGCTGCTTTTGATAGCGCCGGGTTTGTAAAAAATTATATCACTTTCGTTCAATTGATTAAGTCCAAATACCCGCAGGCAACAATTGCTTTGTTAAGCAGCCCGATGATAAATGGCAGCAACAGGATTTTGTTGCAAAACTGTATTACTGCCGTTAAACAAAATATTGATGCTTTGTATAAATCTGATAAGCCAGTTGCTTTATTCTTTTTCTTGCCAATGAATGGCGGTGGTTGTGGCGGTCACCCAAGTGTGGAAGATCATGCTCTGCTTGCAGATGAACTGGTTTCTTTCTTCAAAAATTTGTTGCAGTAATTATTTGTTTGGCTTTACCGGTTTAGTAGTATTTAGTGAATCTCTTTGATGGTTTAATTGTTTTATCATTAATTCCTGTTGTTTATTTAATTGTTGATTTTGCTTTTCTAGGTCTGTCTTCATTTGTATTTGTTGTTGCCACATAATTTCTGCCTGTTTATCCATTTCTGCCTTCATTTGCAGTTGCTGTTGTTTCATTATTTCTGATTGCTCAACTAACTTCTTTGGCTCAATTTTCAATTGTTCCATTTGTTTATCAAGCTCTGCTTTTTGTATTTGCGCAGATTGATTCTTCATCGCAGCTTCCATTGCTACGGCTTGTTGCTGTAAAGCTATTGCCTCTGCTTTTAATGCTTTTTTCTGCTGCGCTGAAGGTATATTCTTCATTTCATCCTGCTTCACGTCATCATGTTGTTTTAAATCTTCTATCCGTTGCTCAATAGCTTCTTTTTGTTTTTCAATATTTTGATTAACTGAATCTCCTTTGTATGCATTTAATTCCTCCAATGTGCCGTTAAGTGCATTTAATTGATTTTCCATTGCTACATCATTTGCGCTCAATGCGTTAGCTTGGTCTGCTAAAGCTTCATCTTGTGCCTTTATTGCTTCATCCTGGGTTTTTTTATTAATAGTCATTTGATGTTTCAGCTTTGCGATAAGACCTTTATAATCTGCAATCTTATTGTCAGGAACTTTTATGCCATTAACATATAATTCGGTCTTGCCATCAGTTTCAATTAACTTATAATGTTTGCCGTTTACTGAATTGTTAATAACTGTTTTTGATTCATCATTATTAACTTTTGCTGGTTCTGTCGTATCCTTTTTATTTATAAAAAAATCTGATTTTACCTGTTGTATTAAATGATTGGCATTTGTAAAAAGTGGTTGTTTAATTTTAGTAAATGCAAGTGCTGCAAAAGCAGTAATAATAATTCCGGCAGATAACAAAGTCTTCTCCATAGTGTTTAATGTTTTGTTGTTGTTGGTAATAATGCGTTTTAACCTGTTTAATAAATGATGCTTTGCTCCTGAAAATAAAACGGCTTGCTGCATAAATACTTCCTGATCTTTAAATGCTGCAAGTGCATATATAAACTGTTTTTTATTTTTTGTTTGATGAAGCGCAATATCATCACAGCAGTTTTCGCGTTCTTCTTTTATAAGTGATGAAAGCCATAACAAAGCAGGGTTAAAAAAGAAAATGATTTCAATAAGGATTTGCATCATGTTCACCAGGTAATCATTACGGCGGATATGTGCAAGCTCATGCAATAGAATGGCTTCTATATTTTCAATTGGTAAATTGGTTAAAGCTGCTGCAGGAAATAATATTACCGGCTTAAAATAACCGGCCGTCATTGGTATTTCTGCAATTGCAGATTTTAAAAATAATATTGGTTTTGTTATACCAAGCTTTGCTGCCAGTTCTTTCAATCTATCATTCCAAAACTTACCTGCATCAAAAACCTGTTTGTGTTTAAAAAGATATACATACCGTAAACCAGCAAGCATGTTAACGCATTTCAGAACAACAATCATCATCCATATAATTACTATATAATTTTTATAGAATTGTATGTATAAAAAGCTTCTGAAATAGAATTGAATTGGTTACCTGCAAGAGTATGTGTAGCATAATAGCCGGAATTATGTATGGTTAATTGAACGGTTGTATTATCATTTAAAGGCAGGTTGATTTCGTAACAAAAAGTAGTTATGCTGATAATTAGAAAACCAATCAATACGCAACCCAGCAACCGATATCTTACAATTGAAGTTAATTTTTTTGTGGTGGTGATAAGCAGCGCTGCAATTAAAGCTGTTATTATTCCCTGCCATAAAGAATGTATCAACGTCCATAATAATGTGTGTGTAATTCTGCCGTTCAGAAAATTTTCCATAAAATACAGTAGCATTGTTTAATAATTGAATGGTTATAAATTTTTATCCATTTTGTCCAGCATCTCTTTAATTAATTGTATTTCTTTTTTCGATGTTTTTTTGTTTCCAAGCAATTGCATTACAAGGCTGCTGGCAGAACCATCATAAAATGCGTTTACAAATTTTTCAAGTAAATGGTGTTTTGTCTTTTGTTCAGCTTCTGCCGGCTTATATATATGCTGCATATGCGTATCATCTCTTTTTAATAAACCTTTCGCATGCATCAGTTGCATAAGTTTTAAGGTAGATGTGTATTGCACCGTTCTGGTTTTTTCATTCAGCTTGTTATTTACAAAGCGAACATTACATGGTCCGTACTTCCACAAAACCTGCATTATTTCTAACTCTGATTTTGTGTGTTCCGGTTTTTTATCCTGGTTATTATTGTTTGCTGTTGCCATAGCGTAAAGATAGGAAACTTTTCGTACGAAAAAATATTTATCCTTAATGAAAACTTAAAGCTATTGAATAACGTAACCGGTAATAATTTTTCATATACTGGTTTCAATCTTTAATTTTATCAAAAACATTAGCATGGAGTTATTAGGTATCGGGTCACGTATCAGGCATTCTAAATATGGTGTTGGTGTTATTATTCGTCTGCACAAAAAAATTTATGATGTTTGTTTTATTGATGATGGTATAAAGCCGGTTGCAAAAGATTTTGAAGTAGAAGTAATAGAAAGAATTGAACCTGAGTTTAATGTAAGCTTTAGTGAAGCAGAGGATGCGCTGATAAAAATTCTGCGTGCTTTTAGTGATGTAACCGAGATAGTTTCGCTTGGAGATAAATGGAAGAATGGCGTAATGATTTTAAAGCCCGGCGACACCTCACTCAAAGAAAAAGAAATTCCCGTTGATGTGTTCTTTCATAAGATTGTTATGCTGCGTGACAGGGTGCGTGTAATGGAACAGCGCATCAATGCACATAAATTACTTACAGATGAAGACAAGATTGATTTACAGCAATACATTACCCGTATCTATGGAAGCCTGACCACTTTTAACGTTCTGTTCAAACATCAAAGCGATCAATTTGTAGGAGAAAAGAGCTAAAAAATTGATATTTTATTTGTTTCGCTTTATGGTTGGCCAACTAAGAAAAAAAATTGCATAGAAGTAAAGCAGAAAGGAAAGTTTTTATGCACATAAGCAAATATATTGTTTACAAGTGCATCATTGCTTTGTATAAAATGATACAGAGCTCTAACTTTATTATTACATAATTTTTTAAAGTTGAAATTTTTTTATATGAAAAACAGATATTATATTTTTTGTATGATGATTGCTTTAGCCTTTGCATCTTGCGTGCCTAAGCGGGAACTGGTGGCATCTCAAATGCAGACAAGAGCTTTGCAAAATGACAGTGCATTAACCGCTTCAAAGATGGCGGACATGCAGTCCTCTATCAACAAATTACAGGCAAGCCTTGATGCATTAAACCAGCAGAATGCACAACTGAATAACCAAAACACAAACACACAGGGACAGGTAAGTTCATTGCAACAAAATTTACAGGCACAGCAAAAACGTTTGCAGGATTTGCAAAACCTGCTTGATCAGCAAAAAAATAAAGCAGCAGAATTAAGAAATAAAATGAAGGCTGCTTTGGTTGGCTTTAATGACAGTGATTTAACCATCACGCAAAAAAACGGTAAAGTATATGTAAGTTTAAGTGAGAAATTTTTATTCCCTTCGGGAAGCGCCGTGGTTAATGATTCCGGTAAAATTGCTTTGCAGAAACTGGCAAATGTGCTGATTATAAATCCTGATATTTCTGTTGATATTGAAGGCCACACAGATTCGATTCCTATTCGTGGTAAGTTTGAAGATAACTGGGCTTTAAGTACTGCACGTGCTTCAAGCGTTGTAAGAATTTTGGTGAACGATTATGAAGTTGATCCGGCAAAAGTTATTGCATCCGGTCATTCATGGTACGACCCAATTGATACCAACAGCACGTCGGAAGGCAGGGCAAGAAACCGCAGAACAGAAATCATCTTATCGCCCAACCTTGATGAGTTGTATAAGTTGCTTGGCGAAAACCAGTAACTTTCAACCATTAATAAAATCATCCAC
>CAHJWK010000101.1 GCA_903642275.1 Chitinophagaceae bacterium | reverse complement strand
ACCGATTGCACAACTGGTAGCTCAACAATACCGCAAGTATGGAAAGTTATATGGCATGAATGCTGAAGACTGGAGCTTGGACAGAAGTTTATTTAGAAGACCAAGTGATGTGCAAGGGAAGTTGTTTTGAAAAAAATTTGTATTTTGAATTAAAGAATTGTTATGTCAAAACTTAAGTCATCTCAAATAATTATGCTTGATCACTCAAAAGCTAAAGTGAAACTCTTAAGTAAGTATCTTGAAAAATATTTGAACATTATTTCAAATGATGGCTTTACTAACAAGATTTCTGTTTTTGATTTATTCTGTGGAGAAGGTATTTATGAAAATGATGGCGAGGGAAGTTCTATAGCAATATTAAGAGTATTAAAAGAATTGCATTTTGTAAATAAAGCAAAGAATAAAAATATTCCACAATTGATTTACTCTTTAATGATATCGATGATTTCAAAGTTCAAAAACTCAAAACAATAATTGAAGACCGAAAACTTTACTACGAATCTTTTGGGAAGTTAAATTTTCGCTCAAAAGATTATAAACAAATTTTAGAAGGTTTATTAAATTATATTCAGAGTTTTAAAGACGAGAAGGCATTTATATTTATTGATCCATATGGCTATAAAGAAATTAGAGCTAGTGAAATAAGGAAACTCTTACAATCAAAAAAATCAGAGGTCCTCTTATTCTTGCCAACCCAGTTTATGTATCGTTTCGATGAAAAAGGTACACCCGAGGCTTTAATAAAAATATTAGAAGAATTGGTTGATTTAAAAGACTGGAAGCCAAACAGCTCGGTATATGGATTTATTGAACAATTTAAAAATGCTTTAAAGAATTACTTAGGCAATGACTTCTTTGTTGATACGTTTACAATTAAAAAAGATGAAGCAACTGTTTTCAGCTTATATTTTTTCTAGTCATATAAGAGGATTTGAAAAGATGTTAGAAACGAAATGGGAAATTGATGCTGATGAAGGAAAAGGATGGAGCTACAGAGGAACCGGAAGTTTATTTTCTGCTTTCAAAACAAATCCCTTAGAACAAGAACTAATTAAAATGCTTTCCAATTCTAATAAAGTTTATAATGGCGATGTTTATGTTAATGCACTTAGATTAGGTTTTTTGCCAATGCATTGTAATGAAATATTTACATCTTTTCAAACACAGGGAAAGCTTGACGTTTTATTAGATAAAAATGAAAAAATTCGAATAGGTGCATTTTATATTAGTTATGACAATTACAAGAATAATTATTCAAAAGTCTTATAAATTAAAATAATCATGGCAGAATCAAGTATTGAATGGACGGAGATGACATGGAATCCTACAACGGGTTGTAATAAAATTTCTGCTGGCTGCAAGTATTGTTACGCATAAGTAATGACAAGAAGATTACAAGCAATGGGTATTGAAAAATATAAAGACGGCTTTGCAATAAAAACGCATGAATCAGCTTTAAATATTCCTTATTCATGGTCAAAACCAAAAGTTGTTTTTGTAAATTCAATGAGTGATTTATTTCATCCTGAAGTGCCGGTTGAATTTATACAAAAGGTATTTGCTGTAATGAATAATACACCGCAGCATACTTACCAGGTATTAACCAAACGTGCAGAACGTTTGTATGAAATACATCATCTTTTAAACTGGACTAAAAATATCTGGATGGGTGTTTCAGTTGAAGATGAAAGAGTAATTGAACGCATTGATTTCTTGCGGGAAACAAATGCTTATACAAAATTTCTTTCCTGTGAGCCATTAATTGGTGCTTTACAAAACATGAACCTTGAAAATATTAATTGGGTTATCGCGGGTGGTGAAAGCGGAAGGAAAGCAAGACCAATACAAGAATCATGGGTTTGGGATATTCGCCAGCAATGTGCTGAACAAGGTGTTGCTTTTTTCTTTAAACAATGGGGTGGTATAAATAAAAAGAAATCAGGCAGAATACTTGGCGGAAGAACGTATAATGAAATGCCTATGTATCATTAATTAGAACAACGTTCTCTCCCCATAACTTAATTTCCCATCAACAATTTTTGCAGGTTTTGTATAAGCATGTTCTGTTGCCTTTGCAACCTCCATGATATGCAGAACCATCCAGCCATTTATTTTTAAATAATCAGAAACCAATGAACGATGGCAACGCCACCAGACAGCTTCAGAACACATATATGCAGTGCGATTTTGTATTGCAATGCTTTCTAATTCTTGTATAGCATCTTTGAAACCATCCGTTTCCATATAGTCTGCATAACCACGAAAAGCTGCATTCTCCCAGGCAGTATTTGTTGAATCTTTTTTTGGAGTTCTTCTTCCGCCCAATGCTTTTAAATGCAGGTATTCAATATTGTTTTCAGGCATTGACATTTCAAGATTTTCTTTATTGAAATGCGGGTAACGTTTAGAGCCTGGAAAGCTGCGTATATCAGTCAATATTTTTATATCGAATGATTGCAGCATCGCAATAAGATGTTCCGCCGTTCTCGTTGAATGTCCAATAGTAAAAATTAATTTTTGAATTGCATTATCCATTTTCGCTTAAACAGTTAACGTTTAAAATTCTATAATCATAAACTTTGCAAAGTATTAATAACATAAATCATTCGCTTACTTTTATGCGTGTTCAATTCAACAACTGTTCAGCTTCATTCTAACAATCATCCTTTAAAAATACATCTTGTTTCAACAGGTGCCGTTGCAGTTAAAACAAGGTTTAGAGAAAACATGCATTCAGGAATAATTGCATTAGCTGACTTTATACTTGATAAAAAATTTACTGAATGGCTACCCATTTATATAATGATTATTGAACATGCGGAAGGTGTTTTTATTATTGATGCAGGTGATATTGCTGATGTAAATAATAAAGATTATTTTAAATCATCAGGCTTTATTGCGAACTGGTTTGATAAATCACAATTCAAATTTTCTGTTAAGCGTGAAGATGAAATTAATAAGCAATTAGAAAGGCTTAACATTAATAAAGAAAACATAAAAGCAATTGTATTAACGCATTTGCATTTTGATCATACTGATGGTATCAAACATTTTCCCGATACAAGAATACTTGTGAATAAAGCTGAATGGGAAAAACCTTTTGGCGATCTTCCAAAGCTTTATCCACCCAGGTTCAAACCTGAATTGATTGAACTTAATGAAAGTTTTGATGTGTTTGCTAAAGCTTACTACTTAACGCAGTCAAAAGATATCATTTTAGTTGAAACGCCGGGCCATACTTATCATCATTGCTCTGTTATAATTAAAGCTGACGGATACTGTATCTTCTTTGCTGCTGATATTTGTTACTCGCAACAACAACTCTTAGAAAATAAATTTACGGGTAATAATACAGATAATAAGATAGCACAATCAACATATAATAAAGTAAAGGTGTTTGCAAAAAATCATCCGGTTATTTTTATTCCCTCTCATGATGCTGATGCTTTAAAGCGTTTGAAAAATTCAGAAACATTGTTTAGCTTTTAAATGAAGGCGACTCAGAATATGTTATTATAATTGCTCTAACTGTTTCATAAAATCATATTGAACATCTTCGTGCAGTGATGCAAGAGCAGCTTTTATTTTTTTTAATTGCTGCAGGTACATATTATTCAATGCTTTGTTTTTATATAAGGGGATGCCTGTAGCTTTCAACTCATAACAAAAAAATATTCTTATTTCAACTTCTGTTTGCTTGCTTAATGTGTACCTGATGTGCTTATTAGCCTGCCTTAAAATTTTACGTAAAGTTTTTTTTGCGAAGTATAGGTTTGAAGTGTTTACATCTTTAAACATTTCAACAATATTTTCTTTGATGAGTTTTGTATAAGCTTCCACATCATGCGCTTCAAAAAGCAAATAGGTCAGCAACTCTTTAATTTCTTTTTTATATTTCGCTAAACGCAAACAGAGTTCAGCTATTTCTTTTGCTGAAAGGTTCTGAAGTTCCTGTTTGATTTCATTAAGGCTTGCTGATTTCATATCAATAAAAATAATGAGAAACCAACAACGGAGGTCTCAACTTAGATTTAAGCGGGCAGGCAAACGTGTAATGCGGTGGAAAAATAATACCTCAATCATGCAAATAATAGTAAACGCAATGTTATAGTGTGTATTATATTTAACACTTCAGGTTTCATCTTCTTTACAGAAACAAAAGAATGATTTTTGTGTTGATAGTGTTATATAATTTCTTACTATGCAAAATATTTATAATGAAAAGGAACACTTAAAAGCAAATGAAATCTCAAGAAGAAAAATGCTTGCTGCGTTAGGTATAGCAACCGGCTCTGCGATTGTTGCCCCGCTTGCAGGTAATGCTGCCATATACACTTCACCGCAACCCAATAACAATTTTAGTTTGAATGGAAAGGCCGCCATTGTTACAGGTGCTGCAAGAGGAATAGGCAGGGCAATTGCAGTAGCGCTGGCAGATGCAGGTGCTGATATAATGGGCATTGATATTGCGGCACCCGCCAGCACGGAAACAACTTATACACCTGCCACAAAAAAAGATCTTGACGATACAGCTAAACTGGTGCAGGCAAAACAACGGCGCTTTATTGGCGTTGTAGCTGACATACGCGATATGAATGCTATGAACAATGCAGCTGCAAAAGCAATAAAAGAGTTTGGTAAAATTGATATATTAATCGCAAATGCTGCAATACAAACTTATATGCCTGTTGCACAAATGAATCAAAAACAATGGACAGATGTGATTGATGTAAATATAAACGGCACCTTTAATTCAGTACGGGCAGTAGTTAACCAGATGATCACGCAAAAATCAGGTCGCATCATTATGATATCTTCAGGCCAGGGAAGGCATGGTTTTAAAGAAGCATCAAGTTATTCTGCATCCAAGTGGGCGATCATTGGTTTTATGAAGTCGTTGGCACTTGAACTTGCTGAAGACAATATAACGGTTAATACAGTAGAACCCGGCTTAGTGGATACACCTTTAACCCGCAATGCAGGTCGCTGGAACCTGGCTTTAAAAGATGCGGGTGAACCTCCGCAGGACAATCCAAAAGAAGAAGATGTTATCGCAGCACGTTTAAAAACTCAATCCGTACAAAAAATTCCGTGGATGCAGCCTGAAGATGTTGCACCTGCGGTTGTATTTCTTTGCACCGATGCAGCTTACAGGGTAACCGGTGCAACTTACGATGCGACAGCAGGTGACAGTGCAAAGTATACGGCATAATAACAATAAACACTTATGCAACAGGTAGCAGGTGGATTTTTAATGAAGAAGAACAAATTTCTTTTTGGCAAGCGAACAAAAAAGAAAAAATGGGCGCCTCATACTTGGGATATTGTTGGCGGACATTCATTAAAAGATGAAGACCCGTTTGATACGTTGAAAAGAGAAACGTACGAAGAAATTGGAATTGTTGTATTAAATGCAAAGCTGCTAAATGTAATTCATGTGCCTGATGAAAGTGAACATGAATTTTTTATGTACCATATTTATATGATCACTTTATGGAAAGGAAAGCCGGCTAACTGCTCTGATGAGCATACAAAAATCAAGTGGTTTACAAGAAATGAACTTGATACAGCTACTATTGCAATGCCGGTGTATTTACAATTGATTGATGACTGGTTAAAAGTATAATTGATTTAGCAACTACATTGTAACTATTAATGGCATGGTTTAAGTACGAATTATCAATAATCTTACTTAAATGGAAACAAACAAAGCAGTAAAAGCATCAGCGCGTATATTATTAGGATCATTCCTGGTTACAACTGGTATTGGTCATCTTACATTTCTGCGTAAAGATTTTAAGGCACAGGTACCAAAACATCTTCCTTTAAAAGTTAATGATACAGTTGTTTATTCAGGCATTGCTGAGATAGCGTTGGGTACTTCTCTAATTGTTGGTGGCAAATATAAAAGAGCAGTTGGTGAAATTGCTGCTGCATTTTTTACAGTTGTATTTCCCGGAAATATTGCGCAATATAAACATCATCGCAGCGCATTTGGTTTGAACACAGATAATAAACGTTTAGCAAGATTATTTTTTCAGCCTGTACTTATTTTTTGGGCATTGAAGAGCACTAAAGAGTAATAATAATTTTTAAGATTAAATACTCAATAAATTTATTGCTTTTTTAAAGTAAGAGGCGGAAGCGGCTTTAAACCATCGCTACCGGTTAAGGTAATAATTGTGGAAGCATCATTTATTGTTCCCTTATATGTTTTACCAGCTCTGCTTGTATCTGCATCTGCAGCATAAGTAAAATGAATATTGTGATTATCAAACGCTCCGGTAAAATGTGCTTGTGAGGTATTAAGGCTGGCAAGGTTTTCATTTCCTTCAAACGAAGATGTTGCTGTACTGTCCTGAAAGCTAAAGAAAAAAAAAGTATTAGTTGAATCAGTAACATTAGTCCAAGGCGAAGCGCCAAGCAGTGGAATAAATAACGGCGCAAGGGCGGCGGCTGCACAATGAAACCCTGTAATCACTATAAAAGCAATTACATATTTACTAAGATGCTTTTTCATGTTATTCATAAAGTAGTTTTAATGGTGATTTAATTTACATGGTTAATTCTTTTTGAAATGCAGCGTTACGTTGTTGTAAAATAATAAGCATCGGTTCAACTGAATTTATTTCCTGTTTAATATGCTGCTGAATTTTATCTTTTAGATCCGTGCTTTTATTGCCGGATAAATATTGATTAATTGAATTGACATTTTCATTTGTCATCGGGAAAAAATTTCCTGTATGTACTGTATCCAATGCATATTGAATTAAGCTGTTATACAAAGTGCTGAGAGAATCGTCCTGCCAGTAGTTAATAATATATTTAGCATAGTTGTTCCTCTGCCTGTTCAAAATATTATACACATTATTATAGTCTGTTACTGCTGTATATAATTGCTGAAAGGCTTCATGGTTATCAAAAACATAACCTGTTAAATATTCAAAAGCAGTTTTCAAATCAATAGCACGGCTAACAAAATCATTCAGATTTTCTGATATTTCTTTGTAGTATTCGTCACGACCGTCCTGCATGTCTTTCGCTGAACGCAAATCGCTTTCTGTATAATTCATCTGCAGCAACGAAGCTTGTAATGAATCAAGCTTTTGATTTAATAAATTTAACTGCGCTGATCCGGCATTATTATTTTTTATCGCTTTATATAAATTTAAATATTGATTAAGGTAAGTATTATCATTCGGGCTGCCAATGATTATCTCAGGCATATCATTCAAATCTCGTGGTATAGCTATATAACCTGCTGTTGGATATAAGATGGTATAATCAGCCTGTTGCAAAGCTACCTTAACATGCATGGTGTTATCAGGCAGGCCAATCACAAGTATGCCTGCATCATTAGTAACTGCAGGATTACTGTTCACTAATACAGTCATATCTTTCATCAATCCTTTTTTATTATGAATCACCTTTGCTTTAAACGCAAAAGTGTTCTGCGCGGAAACATGCCTGCAGCATAAACACACAAAAAAACAGTATAAATATTTCAGCAGTTTCATAGTGCACTTATAGATACAGGTAATGATGTTACAGAAGACAACGTTACAAGATTATCATATTTTAATTCATCGTGTAAATACACTCTTAAGGAAACTTCCGTACCATCTTTAAAAGGTAATACAGCCGTAAAATTTCCATATTCATCAGTCATGGTTTTAACGCGGCCATCAGCAAAAACCAGCACTGCATTTTTTATAACATTGCCTTTTTTATCTTTCACCAAACCATGCACCGTTACGGAATCTGCAATCTTTATAAGATAAATATTTGCTGCTGCATTTACAGGCACACCAAGCGTTTGTTTTTTTGCATCATAGCCATCTGCACTTGTTATAACAGTAACCTCTTTGCCTTTGTAATTATCAGGTATTTCGCTAAAAACTGCCTGCCCGTCACTGATATTTTTTTGCCAGTGTGCGGTACCAAAAAATACATCAGCATTGCCTTTATTAATTACTTCTGTAGTATCTGTTGCAGAAAAAACATTTAATGTAAAGCCAAAAGATTCCGGCTGCGGCCTGAACTTATATCCCAGCCCAACTACGAGTAATAATACTACAACCGGGCCACCAAGCTCTAATGTACCGCCATACATTTTGCCGGTAAATTTTGCATGGGAACGTAAAGCACCAAACAAGAATGCGGCAGATGCAAGTGCCAGCGGTATCAGCATAAAAAAATAAGATGTGCCGCTGATGAAATTCAGCTTATCACTATATACACCAAACAAAATTGCAGTTACAAGAAATACAGCAAAGCCCGCCAGTGAAATAAATACCCAGGCTAATGATGAAGTTTTATTGTTTGATGGTTCTTCCATAAGCTGCTTTCAGGATAAAAATAATTGCAAAGCTTAATACGTGCAAGTTTTGTTTGAGAATGTAAAAGAGAAGCATGAAATTGAAATAGGCGACAGCATGAAGAAACATCTTTACTTAACATCATCATAGAACAATTGCTAATAGTTTTGTGTTATAACAGTTAATAATATATCAAGCATAAAAAATCTTAAATGAATAATCCAAAAACAATAACAATAGCAGGCAGCAGCAGTCATCCTTTAACAGTAAACCGTTTAGGTTATGGCACTATGCGTTTAACAGGCCCGGGCTTTTATGGCGAACCGCCACGCAGAGATGAAGCGCTTGAAATATTACGGCAAACTACTACTCATGATATTAATTTTTTAGACACCGCTGATTATTACGGAGAAGATGTAACCAACCGCTTAATTGAAGAAGCATTGTATCCGTATAAAAATGATTTGGTGATTTGCACTAAAGTGGGTGGTGCACGCAAACCAGATAAAAGCTGGATACCTTTTAATAAACCTGAAAACCTGCGCACAAGTATTGAAAATAATTTACGAACACTTAAGCTTGACCAGATTACATTGGTACACTTCAGGGTAATGCATGGTGATAAAGGTTTTCAGGCCTCTATGGAAGCTATGTTTAAAATGCAGGAAGAAGGAAAGATTCTGCACGTTGGTGTAAGCAATGTAAACGCTGATGAATTAAACAAAGCAATGAGCATGGGCAGCATAGCAACAGTTGAAAATATGTATGGCCATGCGCAGCGTGGCGACCTGAACAACCAGTACGGTGAAACACGCGGCGCTGAAGACATTTTGCATATTTGTGAAGAGAACGAAATTCCGCTGGTACCATTCTTTTCATTGCAAACGGCGAATGCAAAAAAAGATGAGCGTATTGCGGAGATTGCAAAGAAATATAATGCTACTGAAGCACAGGTAAACATTGCATGGCTGCTGCATCGCTCACCATGGATATTACCTATACCTGGCACTTCATCTTTAAAACATTTTGAAGAGAATGTAAAAGCCACTGATATTGATCTTACAGAAGAAGATATGAAGTTTCTTGATTAATTAAAACCTCTTTATTTTATAGGTTTTAATTTAAACACCGGCCTTTTGTATAAGCTGTAACCAACAAGCAACAGAAATGATGAATTTCTTTTGTTACTAATAGTTCCATCAGGAAGTGTATAAGTTATAAATGGCTGAAGGGCTTTTGTGTACCGTAATGAAAAGCTCCATTTTTTCCACGAATAACCTGTTTGCAATAACAATGCTGACTGTGATTTATATAAAAACGAATCATTGAACGCTTTAATTGGAACGATATGTTTTATGGTATTTTGGCTATCAGCTTTTATATCATTTATAACTGTTTCGTGCTGAGTAACCGCACCGCGAAACCAGTTATATTTTGCCCCGATACCAACGAACAGGTGTGGCTTAATGTAAAAATTAAAACTTAAAGGTAATTGCGTGTAATAGGATTTTTGCAAATGATCACTTGTTGTGGTAACAGTACTCATTACAAAATCTGCTTTTGTTTTGCGGCTATATGAAAATGGTTTTATTAGCTGCGGCGCTACATAGATAAATTCTGTTTGTACAAACCAATGTTTATCCTTTTCAAATTTTATATAAGCTGATGGTATATAATCGTACAACAGGTTTTTATTACCTTGGTAATTATAAGCAACTATTTTTTGCCCGTTTAATGGCAGCGATTGATTAAGCTGCACACCTGCATCAATAAAGTATTTCCTTTGCTTTTTAAAAGAGATTTTAGCTTGTCTGACAGTTGCAGTTGTGTCAGTATGTAAAAGATTTTTTTTACTGCTTACAGCAGTTGCCGCTGATGTATCAATCTTGCTGTCATTGCTTTGCTGTAATGTATGCGTTGAAGTTTGTTTATCGGATAAAGATGGCTGATTTACATTGCTTTGTGATTGATTAATAAGTAAACTATCGGAAGATTTGTTCTGGCTATTATTTATTGAAATAATTTTATCAGCCTTCGTTTTTGAATTGGTATTCTTACGTAATTTAATAATATGCTTTTTATTTTGGTTAAACTTATTTTCAGCTATGATGACGTTGTAGCCTGATAAATTATCAGGATGAGTTTTGCCTGGTAACGCATCCGCTTTTAAACTACTCTTATCAATTTTTAAAATTGTATTTGTATAATTTGAAATTTGGTCAGGCTTAGCATTATGAGCTGATAATGTATGGTTTGATTTAATGTGCTGATAAGACCTTTGTGTTAATTTATCTTTTCTTTCTTTAATAATAAGCAGTGTACCTCCTTTGCTATTTTGTGATGTAGCTACTGCTTTTTTCTTCTCATTATTTTCATGCAAAAACATCAACCATATTCCAAACAGTGCTGCAATTATTAAGCAACTGCAAACAGTATAAATATTGATCCATGCAAATGGCCTGCGCTTATCTTTCTCTTCGAGCAAGTCTTTCATTTTTTGCCATGATGCACCTTCATTGCGTGCCGGCAGATTATTTATTTTACGTTCAAATGCATCTTCGAACGGTAGTTTATCACTCATAATTTTACCTCCTGCAAAGTGATCATTTGCTTCAAGTTTTTTCTTGCTTCACTTAAATACCATTTGCTGGTGCCTACGCTCATATTCATAAGCTCCCCAATTTCTTTATGGTTGTATCCTTCCATAACATACAGGTTAAATACAGCTTGTGCAACAGGTGTTAATTTTCTTATTAACTGTAACAAAGCTTCAACATCCATCTTTTCAATTATACATGCATCTATGTGTACATCTGCGGCCTTTTCAAGTTCACTATATTGTTCATTTTTTGTTCTTTGTTTTATAAAATCTATACATGTATTAATAATAATAGTACGAATCCATGTATACAGGCTTGCCTGACCTAGTTCGTACTTTTGTATATTAAAAAACACCTTTAAAAATCCTGTGTTCAATACTTCTGTTGCATCATTTTCATTTTTTGTATAGCGCATACATAACTGCTTCATTGCAGTATAATAATTTCTGTATAACTGCTCCTGCGCTTTACGGTTGCCTTTAATGCAACCGACGATAATATTTGATTCTGTTTCTTTGATACAAATCTTAATTTCTTCTTACCCTGAATGTACTGTTGATTGTATGAGTTACAGATAAGCTATCAGTAAATTGACCAGCAAAATTTCCTTCATAATAATCGCCTGATATTGATGGAAATTTTGTGAACGTAATGTTGAAAGGTTGTACTAAAGTGGGATAATATATAAATTGTACTACTGTAGAATTGTTTTGAACTGGTAAACCAAGGCTGGATAAAGGATATGTTCCTGCTGCTACTGTATTGCCGGCTTTAAAATAAATAGAGCCATAATTTGTTGCAGATGGATTGTAACCATCAATATGTGTTGTATCTGATGCATTAGTACTTCCATTAATAAGAGAATCGTTTGCAGAAGAGCCGATGCTGTAATTCTTACCATCAATTGTAAAATTTATATATTGGCTTGATGATGTGCCGCATGCAGTTATATTACCCGCATTAGTAACCGGAATACCACCGCCGGAAACCGGAGGTGGCGTAATTGAAACAGATACTTCTTGTCCCTGCTGTTGCGCCGCTTCATCAATACCAAGAATGGTACAGGTATCAAAACCACCGGGACATTTTAGAAGGTTTGTAATGAAATTTCCTGAAGCATCACCCGCAACATAATGTGTAAAGCCATTAAATTGTATAATCGCATATCCATTACTTACAGCATTGCCATTACAATCAACAAGGGTGCCTTTAACTGTAAATAAATTATTGCCAGAGGTATTAATTATTATAGTACCGAGATTAGTGCTTTGCGTAAGTGGTGCGATATTTTGTTGATAAAACGGATAGTTGCAATTATCAATTAGTTCTAATGTAAGATTTTCATTGGCGGGTACTAAACCTTTTACCTGCCCGAGACTATCCGTCCAACCGTATGCAGAAGTAGTTGAATCTCCGTTCGACGCTGTTATTTTAACCGGTGCATTAACTAAAGGTAAGCTATCGGGTGTTTTCAACGTCATGGAAAGATTAACTGCATCATTCGGATAATCACAATTCCAGAAACTAAAATGCTTTACGGTGCCTGTATAAACGTTACCTGTTTTAGTTGCTGTTCCTTCTTCCCGCCATATTCCGGTATTTTCATCTATATACCATAAAGAAATACTTGACGGGGCTTTGACAATTGCAGACGATGGAATCGGAATAGTTAGCGTTGCAACACTGCCATCTTTTATCTGTAGCTTATTTCCTGCTGATGATTCCAGTTCAACAGCCAGCATACCAAAAGATGCTAGTAAAACCCTTTTCCCGTTTTTATCGTTGGCAATAAGTGAACCAGGTACTGTTTTAAAAAAATCATATGCAGTAGGATCGATATAAGCTGCATATACTTTAATGTCGCCTGTATAAGCGCTGCCTGATGATGCTGTAACAACACCGTTTGCTGGTAAATTTATTTTAGCACCGTTGGATAAAGAAACATTTCCTCCGGATGAAGCGTTTATTGTTCCTGCTGATGTACGCTCTATTAATTTTATTAAAACTTGGTTACATCCTGACGTTGCTGCAAATACACGATAGCCGTTAAAATAGCCATCTTTTTGCGCGGCAACCAATGTAGTGTTTTTATCCAGCGTTATTTGCGTAATATGAAAAAAACCGGTAACATTTGTAGTTATAGTTTGAGTACCAACTTTAATAGTAGCATTAACAACCGACTCACCTCTTTGGTCAATTACATAACCTTGAAGGCCGGCGGTAATAGGGTCAGGATTTACCGTAACTCCGGGATCACCGATGCCTTTATAACTTAAATTTTTTTGGCATTGAAAGAAACAAACCCCGATTATTAAAATTGATAAAACCTTCTTCATAACAGTAAATTTCTATCATATACTGTTGAATGAAGGAAAGCGTTGGAAAGAATGCGATATTTATTTTAATTAATGTACCACCAATAAGAAAACGTATTGAACCTTTTTTTATAAAATCTTTTCTAATTCTTTTTCGACAAAACTTAGAGCAGCTACAGGAGATTCAAAGTTTTTGAGTTCACCATCTTCGTCTTTAATTATTTCACCATTGCTTGCATTACCAGATGGCTCATTAAGATAATAAGATGCAGTAAAATATTCTGTTGGAATAGTACCAGGATTATCACGATGCATGTTTATCGCTTCAATTTTAATCCAGACATCTTTATTGTTAATGGTTTGTTTTTCTATCATGATATGTAATAATGATTATCTGTAAAAATAAATTAAAAAGTAAAGGGCACTTACACATTACAGAACAAAGCACTTTATATATTGTTTTAATGTTGACATTTACATCAACCTACAAATAAAATCATACAATGAAAAAAGCCTTTTTGTTTGCAATAATAATATGCTTGTCAGTAGTATGTTTTACACAAACATCTTCATGGCAAGAGTTTACAGATTTTCACAGCACAGTAAGTAAAGTATTACACCCGGTAATGATGGGCAATATTCAGCCGGTGAAAGACAGCAGCGGTGTGTTGCTGGCTAAAGCTAAAACCTGGCAATCATCTGCTGTTCCAAAAGATGTTAAGGCTGATGTATTTAAAACCAGCGTTGCTGAATTAGTAAAACAATGTACAGCGTTGGATGAAGCTGTAAAAACAAAACAGCCAGATACAACATTAAGATCAATGGCAATGAAAGTACACAACACATTCCACGCAGTGTTGAATGCCTGCAACATCAAAGATTAATAAAAATTGATGACTATTTAATAATATTCATTCTTCGGTTTTTTGCTTCCGGGATCAGCAAGTATTTTATTTCTTACAAAGGATGGATCATTCAATGTGCGTAAGAAAGCAAGAAGCTGGTTTTCTTCAGTATTAGTCATTGGTATTCCCGGCTTACCATTTTGTTTTAACAGCGGATCAAGATTGGGTTTGTCAACTGTAAAAAACCTGTATTGTTCTAATACAGATTTCAACTGGTAAACCTGGCCATTGTGCATATATGGATTTGTATAAGCAAGATTGCGCAAACTTGGTACTTTAAATTTATACTTGTCAGAATCCTGCAGCGTAATTGCATATCTGCCCGCATCTTTATTAAAGCCAATCTTAATCCCATTATCACGATAAGAATAATCAGTGAATAAAGGTTCTGTGTGGCAGGCATTACATTTCTGTTTGAATAAAAGATAACCGGCTTTTTCATCAGCTGTAAACACAGCACCTTCATTACGCATTACACTGTCATATTTTGAATTACTGCTTACACACATCAGGATGTACTGAGATAATGCTTTAAGCATATTTGCAGCAGTAACCTTTGAACTCTTAAATACTTTTTT
>CAHJWK010000100.1 GCA_903642275.1 Chitinophagaceae bacterium | reverse complement strand
AGGATTATTATTAAAAACCAGTCAACTTTTTTCAGGACGGGTCAGTTCGCTATTCAGCTTTTGTTCTGGCTGACACAACGCTGTTGTGCTTTATATCATAACTTCATCTTTAGTTTTTCAAATCAGCTTTTGTACCGGGCTGACACGGCGCTATTGCCCTGCCTGCATAAATACCGAGCCGTTGGCTGTAATTTTTTATGAACCTTCCGATTGACATAGAAAAAAGCTTAAAGACAAAACGTTTAGTTTATAATGGTTCATTTGGACAAATGCTTTGGGTTTATTTTTCTTCTTATGCTGGTTGTGTTGGAACAATTGCATTCTTTTTCGTTGTTCTTTCACAAACGTTTTATAAAAGTCACCCACTTCCAGTGAGCATATTTCTTACTTTGTTGACTTCGTTTGTAATTATTAATGCTTATTTTATCAATAAACTTTACATTGACAAAAGCACAGACAAAAATTTTAATTTATTATTAGTTAAACAAGAATTAGAGAGTAGTTATAATAACATTCAAATTAATGACACGAGTTCAAATATTTTAATTGCAAAAACAAAAGCTTCTTTCTGGGCTTTTGACAGAACTTTTATTATACTTTTTGACAAAGAAAATATAGCTATTAATCTTTCGGTGTTTGGTAGAGGAGAAATGAAATATTGTTTAATCGCAATAAGTAATTATTATAAATGCAAAAAAATTTTAAACAACTTAAAAAGAAAATAAAACTACCGCCAACAAATGTATTTATGCAAGCAGGGCTGACATTACGCAGCATCAGCAGTAATAATTCTATTCAGCTTTTGTTCCGGCCGACACAGCGCTGTTGAACATTTGTAGTTAACTTCGGCAGCAAACAAAAATCAACAGCAGTTCGGGCTGACAAGGCGCTATTGCCCTGCCTGCATAAATACCGAGCCGTTGGTGGCAACCTTGACACAGCACTATGTAAACAACTTCTTATGATATTACTTGATACCTTAGATACAATTAGTAAACTTGGACCAATAGTTACTGCTGTGACAGTAATTGTAGGAGTTTTTACGCTGTATGCAAATCATGAATGGAATAGACGAAATTTTGCTTCACAGATGATTTCTAATTGGAATAAGCAAACAAAACCATTCATTGACGATATTGAAAAAATAGAACCAAGGATTATTGATTTTAAAGATGGCAAGCTTACACAAATTGCTCAAGATTATGCAAGAGAAATATATTTTAGTAAGTATTCAGAAGATAGCAAGGAATGGAAACTAAGGACAAGATTTATTCATTTATTAAATGAGTTTGAACACATCGCAGCAGCATATAAAAATGCTGTTGGTGACAGAAAGATGATTGAAGAATCATTTAAAGACATATTTGTAAAATGGGGTTTTGTTTTAGAACATTTTATAAGTATCTATAAAAAGCAGAGAGAAAATGATGAACCATGGGGACCATTCCATGATTTATACAATAGGTGGGTTTCACAAAAGCCAAATCCATTAAGACCAAAAACAGGAATATGATTAAAAAGACAAAGGCTGCCACCAACAAAAGTATTTATGCAAGCATGGCTGATATTACGCAGCATCAACATCAGTAATTCTATTTAGCTTTAGTCCCATCGTGACGAAACGCTATTGAGCATTAGTAGTAAATTCATCTTTGTATCTTTACCCGGCTTCGGTTATCGGCTGACACGGCGCTGTTGCCCTGCCTGCATAAATACCTAGCCGTTAGCGGTAATTTATGAGATTACTCACTTTAATTATATTATTTTTTATATCAACCTCATGCTTTTCGCAAGGGATAAGTGATAGTGCAATTGCACTTGACAGTGGAAAAAATGAGTTTAAACGACAAGCGCAAAGCCCGACATCCGACTACTCTAATGCTTACAAAATATTGACATTACAGGTCAGGCAAAATCCAAAAAATGCAGAATTAAAATATTTCTTAGGTTCCACAATTGATAGAATGAATGAGAACGATGCCAAAAGTATGTTTCAATTAACAAAAGAAATGACTCTAAATGCCAGTGAGCAATTTGAAGAAGTAAACAAGCTTGAACCGATTTACAAAGGTGAACAGTATATTTTAGACCCATATGCAAAAATTGAGTCAATTTGGGGAAGCTTATCGGAAGCTTATTTAAATCGAAGTCTGCTTGATTCTGCTAAATGGGCTTTTAAAGAAGGAAAAAGGCGAGGTGGATTTATTGAGCCAATGTTAGAGTTTAATAGGCAATTATTAAATAGCTGTGATGAAAATTCAATACTTGTTACAATCGGCGATGACATTACTATTCCTCTGTGGTATTTACAAACAGTAGAAAATCTTAGAACTGATATAACTGTTGTTGACGCTAATTTGATAAATACGGTATGGTATCCAAAATATCTGAAGCACCAAAGAAATTTGAATATCAGTTTGAGTGATGCAGAAATAGATACAATTGATTATATAAAATGGGAACCTAAAAAAATTGAAATTATTGACAATAAAGACACAGTAAAAAAATTAAGTTGGGAACTGAAACCTACCTATATGGATGGTTATATTTTAAAAGGTGATAGAATTTTACTTGATATTCTAAAGCAAAACTTTTTTAGCAGACCTGTTTATTTTAATGCTAATTCAGATAGTTCATATAATCTTTTCTTAACTGATTATTTAATTGATGAAGGACTTGTTAGTAAAATCAACATTCACTCTATCGATTATTCAAAGGATTCTCTTATAATTTCAAACAATTTTGAAACTTATAGCATTCAAAGTATTAAATTAGATGACATCAAAAAATCAAAAGATGCAATTTTTACTTTAAATCAATTTCGTTGGTCATATTACATAACGATATATCATTTAATGCTTCAAGGTAGAATGGAAGAAGCAAAAAGACTAACAAATGAAATGGTAACGAAATTTAACGGGTTACCATTCGTATCGGATGAAGAAAAACAAAATTTTATCAGATTCTTTAGGCAAGTGGACGAAAACTACCGCTAACAAAAGTATTTATGCAAGCAGGGCTGACATTACGCAGCATCAGCAGTAGTTTTGTCTCGTCCTGAAATAGGTTGACTAAAAATCACCTATTTTATGGATTTAAAAACGCAGATTATTCAGGAGTATTTAACACAAGGCGGCGGCTTTAGAAAGCTGGCTGAAAAGTATGGCATGAGCCGCACCACTATTTGCAAATGGGTAATGATACACCAGGGTATTCATAACTTGCCGCTTACAGAAAAGCAACAGCAATATTCTGTTTACAGCATGAGCAATAAGCACAATACATTTAAATCAGAAGAGCAACATTCAGCAGAAGCATTACAACAAAAGGTAGCTGCACTGGAAAAGCAGCTGGAATGGGAGAAGCTGCGCATAAAAAGCGCTCAATACCATGATTGATACCAGTCAACTTTTTTCAGGACGGGTCAATACCGAGCCGTTGGTGGCAATGGTAAAACGAGACTCAAATTGAAACGTAAAACGAATAAATGACAAAGTAAATGCATTTAATAGCGGTACAAGAAAGATTTGAAGAAAATGAAAGATTTACAAGTAATTCATTGTACAAAGAGACTATTCAACTGACTATTGACTTCTATAAAAAGGTTGGATTTGTGCCGCCATGGATTGGCTATTATGTAGAAGTAAACAGCAATTTGGTTGGAAGTGCGGGGTTTAAAGGTCCACCAATAAATGGGACTGTAGAAATTGCTTATGGCACATTTGAAGAATATAGAAAACAAGGAATTGGGACAGCAATTTGCAAAAAATTAGTGGAGTTATCTATAGACACTGACCCTTCTATAAAAATTACAGCTACTACATTTCAAAAAGAAAACTTCTCGACAAGGATACTTGAAAAAAACAATTTCGGCTGTGTTGGAACAGTTAACGACCCTGAGGACGGAGAAGTTTGGCAATGGGTATATGAAGCAAGTATGTCTATTTGATAAACAATAACAATTTCCTAACGAAGTGGGGAATATGCAAGAGACCAAACCACTGCCACCAACAAGGGTATTGGAAAAAGCTGGGCAGACGGAAGTTGTTTCGCATCTTTTTTCGCTTAGTTCGGCAGCGGTTCGGGTTTGACAAACAACTTTGGACTGATGTACTAATCATCAACATTTATTTCTACTTTCAGCTTTGGTAAGCCGGGCAAGACCATCAACAATTCCCAGCCTTCACCAATACCTTTAACGTTGGCTGCAATGGTGCTATAATATCCGATAAATCCTGATATTATTTAACATCCTCATTTTGGTTATACAATTCTGCATTTAGGGTACATCTAACAAACTATACCTGCTGACCTTTGTTGTATTATTTACTTAAAAATTAAATGTAATGGACAAAATGAAGATTGAACGGATTGCTCTTATTACCGGGGCTAATCAAGGCGTGGGATTTCAGGTAGCAAAGGAACTTGTGGCAAGCGGACTTACAGTGCTAATTGGTTCCCGCAACCTGAAACAGGGCGAGGCAGCGGCAAAAGAGATTGGGGAGGGTGGTATTGCAATCCAACTCGATGTAACAGACAGGGCTTCAATAGCGGCGGCGGCGGAACGCATAAGCAAAGAGTTTGGTCGCCTTGACATACTGGTTAACAACGCAGCTATCTCAAATACGAGAAAGCAGCAGCTTGGGCTGTCCTTACAAGAGTACGCAAAGATAACCTTGGCAAGCAACGCATCTCTTGATGAAATGCGCGAGGTGTGGGAAACCAACGTGTTCGGCGCACTTGCTGTTTACCAGGCAATGTTACCACTGCTACGCAATTCGTCAGATGCCAGAATTGTCAACGTTTCGAGCGGCGTAGGCTCGCTGGCAAGAAATGCAGACCCTACCAATCCTTATCACGCATACTATGGTGTGGTGTACCCTGCGTCTAAAACGGCTCTCAACGCTGTAACATTGGCTATGATGGTTGAACTGGAAGCAACAAAAATTAAAATCAACTTGGTTTCTCCGGGCTTTACCAAGACAAACCTTAACGGGTATGAGGGCCTAGAGCCTGTTGAAGAAGGTTCCCGTGAGGTGGTGCGTGTTGCGTTGCTTGGTTCAGACGCACCGTCGGGTACGTTCACGATGTGGGAAAACAAAACAATCCCCTGGTAACCATTAGCAGATAAGGGTAAGTATTAAATTTGCAAAATGAAAAAGGAGAAAAATATTCCTTTCAAATTCGAATCTTTATCTCATTTACATCGGGTGCTGGGTTTACCAAAGCCTTTGCACCCGTTGATAAGTTTAATAGATAATACCGGCAACAAAGTAGAGACAAACAGGTTACCCAATAGTCTTATTTCAAGTTTTTACAAAATTTCTTATAAACCGAAGCTTCAAGGGACATTTAGATACGGTCAGCATTTTTATGATTTTGATGAAGGTGGATTATTTTTCCTTTCTCCAAATCAACTAATAGAAAGTGAGGAAGATAACGGCGATCATTCGGGCTATACATTATTCATCCACCCTGATTTTTTACTTAGCTATCCCTTAGCAAAGAAAATTAAGCAATATGGTTTCTTCTCTTATTCTGCCAACGAAGCTTTGCATTTATCAGACAGCGAAAAGACAACCATTATTTCAATTTTTAGAATAATGGATAATGAGCTGCAAAGCAGAATTGACGACTTTAGCCAGGATGTGGTTATTTCACAAATCGAATTGTTATTAAACTACGCTAATCGTTTTTACAAACGACAATTCATTACACGAAAAGCAGTAAGCAACGATTTATTACAAAAGCTGGAAACAATTTTAGACGATTACTTCAGCACAGAGAAGTCATTAAATGATGGAATACCTACCGTACAGCACATTTCAGACAACTTACTTGTTTCGCCAAGTTATTTAAGTGATATGTTGCGTTCGCTTACCGGACAAAATGCACAGCAACACGTACACAATAAACTAATCGAAAAAGCAAAAGAAAGATTATCTACCACCGGATTGACTGTTGCTGAAATCGCTTATGAATTAGGGTTTAAATATTCACAGTCTTTTAGCAGGTTGTTCAAAATAAAAACCAATCTTTCACCGCTTGAATTCAGAGCTTCATTTAATTAAGAATCATGAGCACAAATTTATTTAAAAAGACATTTAGCATTGGTGACGATTTGAAAGTTAATCGTCTTGGCTTTAGTGCTACGCGCATTAGTGGAAAAGAATTTGGGTATGCCTGATAAGCCGCAAAACAGCGGACTAGTTTGACCATTTACTTCAGAACAATTAATTGTTGAAGCATTGTTTATACGAAAAAAAGAATTGTTGTTGCTACTAAAGAAGGATGGAAATTCTCCGCTAACAACTATTGCTAATTTTGTTTAATGAAAGAATTTATAGAATTCATTTTACAGTTCGGCAATTTAAGTCACCAGCAAACAGACTTCATTTCAAAAAAAGCAAAAGAATTAGCACTTAATAAAGATGAATTTTTTTGGGAAGCAGGCAAATATGTATTGCAGATTGGCTTTATTACACATGGCATTTTACGTATTTATTATTATAACAATAAAGGTGATGAACACACACGCTATTTTATTGAAGAAAATCATTTGATTTTAGACGGAGATAGCAACGAAACTAACTATATGCCTGCTGAATACTTGCAGGCTGTTACGGACTGCAAACTCGTTGTGTTTTCAAAAAAAGACTGGAAGGAAATTTCTGATACTATTGTCGACTGGGATAACATCATTCAAAAAATAACAGCAAAACATCATAGGGAAAAATTAGAAAGAAGAAGTGAACTAATCTCGCAAGACGCTTCTACGCGTTATCTTGAATTTATTGAAAAATTTCCAACCTTAGTAAATCGTGTATCCTTATTATATATAGCTTCTTATTTGGGCATTACACAACAGTCTCTAAGCCGCATAAGAAAAAATATCCGCTAAACGCTTTTTACCAAATTATAAACCATTTTCATTTTTCATTGCTGTGCTTTGCGGCAAAACTTAAAATAAAAAAATGAATAAAATAAGATTAGGAAACAGCGGGTTAGAAGTATCCACCATAGGCTTTGGTTGTATGGGATTGAGTTTTCCCGGAGCACCAACAAAAGACGAATCTATAAAATTGATACGCTCAGCAGTTGAACTTGGTATCACTCTTTTTGACACAGCACAAGCTTATGGAGATAATGAAGAATTGGTTGGCGAAGCTCTTGCACCGTTTCGTAATGAAGTAGTAATTGCTACCAAGTTTGGTTTTAAAGATGGAAAGCAAATGTTAGGTATGGATAGCCATCCAAAAAATATAATTGCAGTTGCAGATGCTTCATTAAAAAAACTAAAGATTGATTGTATTGATTTGTTTTATCAGCATAGGGTTGACCCGAATGTTCCGATTGAGGATGTTGCAGGAACAGTAAAACAATTAATTCAGCAAGGCAAGGTAAAATATTTCGGCATGTGTGAAGCCAATGCAGAAACCATCCGCAAGGCACACGCAGTTTTGCCGGTTACTGCTTTGCAGAGTGAGTATTCAATGTTTTACCGTGAACCGGAAAAAGAAATCATTCCTGCATTAGAAGAATTAGGTATTGGCTTTGTGCCTTTCAGTCCTTTAGGTAAAGGTTTTCTTACAGGTACCATTAATACAGAAACAACGTTTGACAAAACGGATGGCAGAAGTATGTCACCACGTTTCAGCAAAGAAAACAGAGAAGCTAATCAGGCACTGGTTGATTTGGTTATCGCTATCGCAAAAGATATACAGGCAACACCTGCACAGGTTGCATTGGCATGGCTTCTTGCTCAAAAGCCTTTTATCGTTCCTATTCCGGGTACATCGAAATTCAATCGCCTTCAGGAGAACATTGGCGCAACAAATATTTTTTTATCAGAGAATGATTTGACCAAAATAAACGAAGCATTGGCTGCAGTAACAGTTACAGGTGACCGTTATCCTCAACATATGCAGGCGAAAATTGGCAAATAGAAAACAGCGTAGCTGACATTGACGGTAGCATTGCATTTTATACAAGTGTCTTAGGCTTTCGGTTGATAACTTTTGGCGATAATCGTAAAGCAGTGGCATTTGGTAATCAAAAAATAAATTTCAGCAAAAGGGAAAAGAAATTTACCCAAAGGCTGATAAACCAACCAGCGGTTCTGGTGATATTTGCTTTATTGCAAGTACTGATGTGGAGAAAATTGAAAAAGAATTAAAGAAAAAAAATATTGAAATTGTACAAGGAATTGTAGAGCGAGATAGCGCCTTGGGAAAAATTAAATCAATCTATTTTCGTTACCTTATAAAACCTGATTGAAGAACTGCAGCCAAAAGTATTGCTGCAAGTGCGGCAGACATTGTTAAGCATCGGCAGGTACAAATCACGTATCAAAATTGACACCTGATAACAATTATTCAGACTGCAATAAAGATTTCAATTAAAGAGTATCAATAAATTCCGGAACTAAATTTCAAGTGAACCTATTGAACTTTATAAATGAAATAATCACGGAACATTTAAAAGCATCCTGTAATGTTATAATTATATGATAATTACAGTCAATCTTCCTGATGTTATATTAATAAGTTGCTACTCTAATTACTATTATATGAAAACCTTTACTTTTTCATTGCGTTTAGCCCTATTGTTATTGCTTTCATCCTCACTTAGATTTTCACAAACAGTTACGCTCACCCAGCAATGGGTTAAGAAAACAACTCCTATTTATGCTATAAAATTTACTCCGGATGCTTCAAAGCTTGTCACGGGTGGTGTTCGCAAGGACAATAATTCTTATGGACAAATAAAAGTATCGCAGGTCAGTAATGGTGCAAAACTGGATTCTATTACTAACTCGAATATGGGTGTTACTGATGCATTGGATGTTTCAAAAAGCGGTAACAACATCTTGTCCGGAAACGGAAGTATTCAATGTGGTGGGGAAGGTAATTGTGTTCCTGTGCTGCCAGGCTTTTTTGAATTTACAACAGCCGGAAAGCAGTTGAAGATTATATAACTTAATAAGTAAAAAAGCGACACCATTAAAACTAAGAGTTGTATTTGTAAACTGTTGGATTGGTAAAAAAGTTTATTAATTTGATTTCGGTGTTGGCTGGCCAAAATAAAATTATGCGGCCTGCAAGCAGACCTTTCTTCGATGGTGCTTCATTAGGATGAGCTGGAATTGATATAACTTCCAATGACTCTACTTTAGGACATCTTGCAGAATTCTAAACTATTTAAGCATACAAGACGTGTTGAAAACACTTGTCGAGATATGGAACGGAATTGGATACAAATGGGTAGCGCCTAAAGTTTAGATATCTTCTGAATAAACCCGCCGATAAATAAATACAGCAACAATAGGATTCAACAAAAATTATAAAAAACAATTCATGCAAAAACGTGATATTATTGTGGTTGGTGCTTCAGCCGGAGGTATTACCGCTTTAAAAACATTCGTAGGTTCACTGCCTGCTGACTTCAAAGGTTCTGTTTTTGTTGTACTGCACATTCCTCCTTTTTCTGAATCAAGGCTTGCCTGGATATTAAGCCAGGCAGGGCCGCTGAAAGCCGTTCAGCCACGGGATGGCGAACCAATTGCAGAGGGCAAAGTTTACGTGGCAGCGAATGACCATCACCTGCTTTTGGAAAAGGGAAAAGTTGTTATGAAGAAGGGCCCGAAAGAAAATCGTTTCCGTCCTTCTATTGACGCCCTTTTTCGCTCGGCAGCTTATGTATATGGTCCCCGTGTAATTGGTATTGTTTTGTCGGGATTACTGGATGATGGTACATCCGGTTTATGGGCTGTTAAGCGTTTGGGTGGAATCGCTATCATCCAGGAACCGGAAGATGCTGAGTATCCGCAGATGCCCCGAAATGTATTGGAATATGTAGAAGTTGACCACACCATTCCGGCTGCTGCAATGGGAACCCTGCTCAAAACACTCATAGAGGATAAAGCGCCGAAAGGAATTAAGCTTTCGAAGGAAGAGATGAAGCGGTTTGAAATGGAAGTTATAATAGCTACCCGTGACAATGCTTTTGAAATGGGGGTAATTGAAATGGGAGAACTGACACCATTCACCTGCCCCGATTGCCACGGTGGACTGGTAAGACTCATAGAAGGTGACATCATCCGATTTAGATGCCACACCGGCCATGCGTTTACCGTCAGCACTTTGCTGGCCGAGCTAACTCAAGCGGTAGAAGACCTTCTGTGGCAGGGAATGCGGGGCGTGGAGGAAACTAACATGCTGCTTAAAAATATAGAACAGCATCTAAGGAAATTAGGACATAAAAAACAGGCAGACATATTCAGAGACAGGGCAGAAGATGCTTCTCACCGTGCGCGCATTATTTATGATTCCGTATTTAAACAGGAACAATACAGTGAAGACATTAGGTACGATAAGGAGAACCTAAAAAAGGTGCGCAGAAAAAGAAAATCAGGAACAAAGTAAAAATTGGTAGTCAAATATTTTATTCGTGCAGTAGTTTCTTATCGTTGTTGCAAATTACCATAAGCTAACGAGACTTGCGTTCTCACATAACAACGAACCGCTAACGAAAGTGTTGTTTCAAGGGGCGGAGCACAGCGTAACATCAGCAGTAGTAATGCTGTTCTGCTTCAGTTCCATCAGAACGCAAGTAAGCAGCCAAAGGAAACGTCAGTAATAAGACAATATCAGCATATATTTATAGTGTTGGGAGATGCAATCATATTCAATTGCATCCAACGCTAAATACATACTACTCTTATGACAAATCGTGTAGTAATTTTTTCATCATTGATAACCCTCTTTCTATCCTGTACAAACAAGGATGAAAGCACAAAAAATTCAATGTATAAAGACACTCTATATGATACAATCGCTTTTAAAACCAGCGATACAATAAGGGCACCTAACTACTTTAAAATTGAAGGGGACTCCATAGGTGTATTGCCATTTGAAATTACCATCACTTTAAGTCCAAAAGCAAAAAATAGAATAATAAAAAGCAATGAAACGATTATAGTAAACGCTTCATTAACCGGCTTACCTAAAGATAAAAGACTAGTTTCAGACGACGGAGAATTTTACGTAGCATCATCAGAAAAGGAAATTTCTTACGGACAGCCAGCTAAATTTGATAGTATAAAGTTTTCAAGGATAACCTACAATCAGCTTTTAAATAAAGACGTTTATTTGAATGTGTTCTTCTCTAGTGGACGTAAGTCATCAAAGGATAATTTACTTGATGGAAACATACTTTCTGATAAGATAAGCAATGTTGTAAATAAGCGTTTTAACCTGACAGGCAAACTAATTTATGAAGACGACTAAGGTAATGCAGAACAAGAGACTTTCTATATGTTACATAATAGTTTATAGCATCAACAGCAATAATAAAACTTCAGCAATAAACGTTAATTTAGCTTCGGTGTCGGCACGGCGTTATTATCCCGTCTGCAATCAATACTGAGCAGTTGTGCAATTTTATTTGAACACTTCGTACTAACTGTTTCTACTTTCTTAACCTTACTCTAGAGATTGTAATAAAACCGGACACTATTGTATCATATATAAACACATTAAAGCTCACAAATCTTATTACTCCATTGATTATCAGAAAAAAATAAAGTGGCTTTGTATTGGCGAACCATAGCTAAAGCAACTTTTATGTTTAGAAATTATTTTATAACATCATGGAGAAATTTATAGCGCAATAAATCTTTCTCTGTTATTAATGTACTTGGCTTATCCATTGGCATCAGTGCATCGCTGATTATATTTTTAATTGTATTTTATGAATTCAGCTATGATAAATTTGAAAAAGACAGCAACAGAATTTATCGGGTAGTATTAGACGCAAAAATTTGATGGCAATGAAGGTCATAGCGCTGCAGTGCAAGCTCCATCAGCTGGAGCGATGCAAAAGGAAGTTACAGGTGTAAAACTTACAGTTCCGGTAATGCAGTTCCAGGGTGATGCAACTACAAAAGTTACTATTGCAAAAGAAGGAATGAGCCAGCCTCTTGTGTTTAACCAAATAATAAGGAGGCAATCCGTCTCATAATCAAGGGGGTCGTTGGTTCAAGCCCATCTGGACCCACGGTTGATAAACAAAGAGTTACCTGTAGAAAACCTTTATATCTAAATCTATGATTGAACGAAAAGTGTTACTGGCCAAAAATTGTTTATAAAACTCAGTAAATGATTGTTGATACTATTAGACCTTAATGAAAAGCACAGAGTAATAAAATGCTGACTAAGACAAAGGATTTATAAAGATTAGAAGACATTCGAAATAATTTTAAATAATTTCTTGGTTACTACTATGGGCGGTGATTGTTGCTGCATGATAGATTTATCTTTAATAATCTCTTTTTTATTCTGCAGAAAGTTACATTTTTAATTGAAGTCTAAAATGGTTCATTAAATTATGCATTTTTCAATACTACATTTGTTTTTATGAATGAGCAGGCAGAAGATGCAATTGAAGTATACGGAGCACGTGCCCACAACCTTAAGAACATTGATATCATCATTCCAAAAAATAAACTGGTTGTTATAACAGGCATCAGCGGCAGCGGAAAATCTTCGCTGGCTTTTGATACAATTTATGCTGAAGGTCAGCGTCGCTACATGGAAACATTTGGCGCATATGCGAGACAGTTTATTGGCGAAATGGAAAGGCCTGACGTTGATAAAATAACCGGTCTGTCGCCCGTTATTTCCATTGAACAAAAAACTACTAATAAAAATCCACGCTCAACAGTTGGAACGGTAACGGAGATATATGATTTTATGCGCCTGTTATATGCACGCATCGGCGAAGCCTACAGTTATAACACAGGCAAACAAATGGTGAAGTGGAGCGAGGAAGAAATTGTAAATAACATCTTTGAAAAATTCAATAGTAAAAAAATATCACTGCTTGCACCATTGGTGCGTGGCAGAAAAGGCCATTACCGTGAGCTGTTTGAAGAGATACGAAAGAAAGGGTTTGTAAAAGTGCGTGTTGATGGCGAGATAAAAGATATAACCGCAAAGATGCAGGTTGACCGTTATAAGATTCATGATATAGAAGTTGTAATAGACAGGTTAAAAGTGGATGATAGCTTCAGAACGCGGTTAAGCCAAAGTGTGCAACAATCATTGAAGATGGGAAAAGATTTAATGTTTGTAAATGTTGAAGGTGAGCATGAGATTATTTCTTACAGCAAACAATTGATGTGTGCCGACACCGGTTTATCTTATGAAGAACCGTCGCCCAATTCATTTTCATTTAATTCACCTTACGGGGCATGCCCAACCTGCAAAGGTTTGGGTACCATGTTTAAAGTGAATATGGAATCTGTAATTCCGGATGCATCATTAAGTGTAAGTGATGGCGGCATTGCGCCGTTGGGTGAACAACGTGAAGCATATATGTATCGCTCTGTTCAGGAGATTGCAAAGAAGAATAAGATTTCATTGAACGTACCGATTGATAAACTTCAACCTAAACAATTAAATATTTTATTGTATGGCAATGAAGATGGTGAAGAAATAGAAATAGATTTTGAGAATACAAAGCCTGACGCAAATGCACCATTTGAAGGCATTGTGAATATGCTGAAGCGTTGGTTTAACAGCGGTTATAGTGAAAGCCTGCGTGACTGGGCTGAGCAATATATGCAGTTGCTGCCTTGCACAACCTGCAATGGTGCACGATTGAAAAAAGAAAGCCTTTGGTTTTTAGTTAATGGGAAAAATGTTTCGCAGCTGAGCGAAATGAACCTTGATAAATTGTATGCATGGATTGATGGCATTGAATTAAGATTAAGCATTAGGCAGCGCACCATTGGTAAAGATGTAATTAAAGAAATACGAGAACGCTTAACTTTTCTTCTTGACGTTGGCTTAACATATTTAACATTAAACCGCTCCTCTAAAACATTAAGCGGCGGAGAAAGCCAGCGCATAAGATTAGCTACACAAATAGGTTCGCAGTTACAAGGCATCACTTATATTTTAGATGAACCTTCTATCGGTTTGCATCAAAGAGATAATCACCGTTTGATAACAGCGTTACAAAATCTGCGTGACATTGGTAACAGTGTATTGGTTGTTGAACACGATAAAGATATTATGTTGGCTGCTGATTATTTAATTGACATTGGTCCGAAAGCAGGCTTTCATGGTGGCAAAGTGGTGGCAGAAGGCATACCAAAAAACATGCTGAAAATGGATACATTAACTGCGGGTTATCTTAACGGAATTCATACCATTGCAACACCGAAAGAACGCAGGAAAGGCAATGGCAAAAAACTAATACTTAAAGGCTCAAAAGGAAATAATTTAAAGAACGTTGATGCAGAATTTCCGTTAGGAAAATTTATTGTGATAACCGGTGTAAGCGGCAGTGGGAAATCAACATTAATTAATGAGACGTTGTATCCAATCTTATCAAAGCATGCTTACAATTCAAAGATGACGCCGCTTGAATATAAGAGCATAAAAGGTTTGGAAAATATTGATAAAGTAATCGAGATTGACCAATCGCCGATAGGCAGAACACCAAGAAGCAACCCGGCAACTTACTGCGGCTTTTTTACAGACATAAGAACCTTGTTTGCATCCGTGCCTGAAGCTAAGATAAGAGGTTATGCTGCCGGACGTTTTTCATTTAATGTAAAAAGCGGACGTTGTGAAGTTTGTGAAGGTGGCGGCATGCGCGTAATTGAAATGAATTTTTTGCCTGATGTTTATGTGCCCTGCGAAAAGTGTAATGGCAAACGTTATAACCGCGAAACTTTAGAGATTCGTTATAAAGGAAAATCAATTGCAGATGTGT
>CAHJWK010000099.1 GCA_903642275.1 Chitinophagaceae bacterium | reverse complement strand
AGCCGAGTAGTACTAATTACCCGTAAGCTTTAATTTTTTTATTTTTTTGGTTTTTCCGATTAATCTTTTGTGAGAAAGCTATCCCAATATGACTTTATTAGCTAATAGCTGTTAGCCAATAGCTGTTAGCCATCTTTTTATGGTGGTTATTCCGAAGGTGTTCACCTCTTCCCATACCGAACAGAGAAGTTAAGTCCTTCATGGCCGATGGTACTGCAAAAAAATGCGGGAGAGTAGGTAGCTGCCGTATCTATTAAGCCTCGTAGTTTTACTACGGGGCTTTTTTATTTTTTGTTCTGAACGCTTACAGGCTGCTTTTGCTTCCTTACATCTTGCTTTTACAGTTTTACAACCTGCTTTTGTCATCTTACATCTTGCTTCCGGTATGTTACATACTGCTTTTACTGGTTTACAAGTTGATTTTGGTGTCTTACGTGCTGCTTCTGGTATCTTACACACTGTTTCTGGCGCCTTACACGTTGCTATTGTTGTCTTACATAGTGCTTCTGCAATCTTCCGGCATTTTTGATTGAAATATAAAAATTCTTACTTTTAATTACTCAAACCGATTGTTCAATACATAAAAACTACATGCCATGACTCAAAGACAAATCAATTCACTTAACATGTTTAAAGCAGTATTACAGTTTTTAAACGACAATATTGCAAGCTGGAACACGAACACGCTTATATCATCTGCTGTAAAAGCATTCGCCTTTACCGTGAATGCAATAGATAAACAGGCAAATGCCCAATTAAGCAATAATAAAAAAGGCTATACCAGTAAAAAAGACCAGGACCTGGAAACACTTCTCAGCCTGGCGTATAAACTTGCACTGAGAGTAAAAAATTATGCAGTAAGTATTAATGATGTAGTGCTGAAACAGGCCGTTGACTTCTCCATGCACGAACTGGAAGCGGGCAAAGAAAAAGATGTTGTTGACCGCTGCAATAACATTGCCGGTAAGGCAAACAGCATTCTAGCCACAGCGCCGTCCGAATACAAAATAATGCCCGACCTTATTTCGCAGGTTACTACTGCCGCCGGTGCTATTGAACCTGACAGTGCGGAACGTGATGTAGTTGGTGGTACGCATACCGGTTCAACTATGCAATTAAATAATTTATATGCTACCGCAAGGCAGCAATTGCATGTACTGGATGATTTAATTGAAGGTGATGCTGACGACGACAGCCCTGAATTTGTTGCCAATTATTTTATAATGCGCAGAACAGTTGACCATAAAGGTGGTGGAAAGAAGGTTGATGGGAAGGATGGTGATTCAAATGCACCAAGTGCATAGATGTAATTTAATTAACAGCATAGTCTCTGTGGAAACAGCGGGTAGATGCTTGAAATGATTCTTATGTATGAGATTTTTAAAACGATGGTACACAGTATTGATAATAATTCCAATAACAGTAAATGTTTTCACGAATACGCTTTCTTGGAATTCTATTAAGAGTAATTCTTTAATTTCTTTATTTATTGTATCAGTTATACTGAATGTAATTTTAGTTGGAGAATTTTATATTTATTATAAAAACAAAACCAACTTAAATTATAGTATACATCATGATAAACAAATAATTGAAAGGCTATTTGCGGTGCTAAATCTGAAGTATAATGAATGGATTTTAAAAACAACAAATCATGTTGATACACTTGAGTACAGTTATGTAAATGACTTAAGCCAGTTTTTAGAGCAATGTGAAAAATTGGAAAATCACATAAACGATAAAATAGTAAATCAAAAACTTACAATTTTTAAAACCAATCTTTCTAATTATTTAGATTTAATAGCTTCTTATATGAATGCAACAGGCGAAAATGATTTTAAAGTTTTTTCAATACCAAGAGAATTTAAAGAAAATCACTATGAACTTTATCAAAACAGAATTGAACAATTAGATAACAGTGCAAATAACCTATATAGAGCTTTAAAGGAGTTTTTTCTTTTTCTTAAAAAGAAAAACATGTTATCTACACATCATAATCCATGAATTATTGCATTATTATGAGAAAAATGATTTAATTGCTTCACCTTGTTTTATGGTTAATCTTTTATAAAAAAAGTTATTTGAATGATATAATAAACCTAAGTTTTCAATTTGAGAACGCAGTTTATCAGTTTCTTTTTTATCCGCTTTTGTTTTTTCCTTAAAAGCAATAAAATAATTTCCATCTGGAGTATCGAGCTTACAATAACTCTTGATTACACTTATTGCAAAAGAATATTTGTTTGAGTATTTATTTATTATTAAAACTGTTTTTGCCATTCTAATTTTATCATATTCAATTTTTCTGTTACAAGCATAATAATTCCAATGATACTTATCCCAATGAGATTGGGATTGCGTAATAAGTTTTTTTGTTTTTACTGAAAGAAATCCAAAAAGCTTAATTGCAAATTCTGGTATAGAATTATTTTTCTCTTTATCTTTTGTTTTGACTTCCTTTAAAAGTTTTAAAATATCTGGATGTAAATGTTGGGTTGTTTTTTGAATTGCTATTGATGAAGATTTGTATTTATTTATGGGAAAATCTAATATGGATATTGAATTTTCCCATTCATCATTGAATATCTGAACTATGTTTTCTCCTAATGATTTTTCTTTTAATTGAAGTGTTATTTTAGTTGTAAGTTCTCTTTGCTCCATTCCTCCTTTCGTAAAATTTGCGGAACCTATATATGCAATGTTATTTATTGAGTTTTTGAAATAATAATGTTTCCAATGAAATTTTTTATCTCTTGAAATATTTACTTGCAGTTTACCATTTGATTTTTTTTGAAGCTGAAAAAGATTTTGCAAAATTTCTTTTGTATTAAAACATTGATATAAACTTATAAGCAAGCGACCAATTCTGTTTTTGGCTTTATTCTTAATTAGAAATGTTTGTAAGACTTGCAAAGCTTCAGATGTAATAAAAGCACTTGCAATATTAAAAGAATTACAAGTCAACATTTGGTCTTCTAATTGTCTTCTCAAATTTTGAATACCTGTATTATTTATAAGTTCAACTTTCATTCAGCTTTTAAATTATCAGCGCAGTAAATTGTATATGGCTTAAGCTTGTGCATTTAACATTGCACAATATTATTATGCAATATAACTTAAGGCTGTGATTAGCATACATGCTAACACAATCTTCAAATACTATCTCAACGCAATACATTCTACCGAAATAAGAATGCCTGCGGGAAAAGGCATAACCTGCGGAGTGCTGCGGGCAGGAGCGTTTTCGGGAAAAAATTCAGCATACACTTTATTGACAACGCCAAAATCATTACCGGTAACCATAAAAACGGTTGTCTTAACTATGTTTGACATGTTGCTACCGGCTTCTTCTAAAATTGTTTTGATATTTAAAAAACATTGTCTTGTTTGTGCTTCAAAATCATCACTTACTACTTTACCTGATTCAAGGCTTAAACCAGGCGTTCCGGAAAGAAAAATGTAATCACCAGCAATTACGGCTTGCGGAAACACACTGCTCATTACCGGTGCTTTATCAGTATTAAAGTTTTTTCTTTCCATCATTTATAAAAATTAAAGTGTTAACTAAGATTATATATCCTTATTAAAAACAATAATTATTCAATGGCTCTTTTCACAAACATACCCGGGTATTGTTGTGTTGATTTTTTATCCTGGTAAACAACTTTTCCATTTACCCAAACTTTTAAAATACCATCACTTAAAGCAGTTGGGTTTTGTATGGTGGCATTATCTTTTACAGTGGCTGAATCAAACAATACAAGGTCTGCATAATAACTCGGCGCAACAAGGCCACGATTTTTAATACCTACGTGTTCAGCAGCCAGTGATGTCATTTTCTGAACAGCATTTTCAAGGCTCATAATCTTTTCATCACGCACATAATGCCCCAGCACTCTTGCGAATGTACCATGGCTGCGCGGGTGGCCGCCGCTTCCGCCATCACTGCAGATATTTGTGTTTGACCATGATAATAATTGCCTCACGTCATCATCACTCATTGACTTACCAATGATGGCTTCCACGTTATCTTCACCAGGATGTTGCTTTTTATAAGCATCAACCAAAGCAATTAAACTAATAAGCGTTTTCGCCGCAGACTCTTTGCGCATCGCAGCAATTTCATTAATTGTCTTTCCTGCATAATTTTTGTCCGGCGCAAAAGGAAACACAACAGATGCAGCCGGATCCAACGTTTCATCAACTGCAAATTTTGCACTCTCCATATTTGTGTAATCTGTTTTAGGAAACACCACACGCAATGTGCTGTACCAATATTCGTAAGGGTAGCAATCTGCCGTTATATTGATGCCTTCCTGCCTTGCCTGTTCAAGCGCTGCAAGAATTTTTGGAGCAGTGCCCCAATCACTTTTAAGTGCAATTTTAAAATGCGATATCTGCACCGGCAATTTTGCTTCGCGGCCAATGTTGATTGTCTCATCAATTGCATCAGCAAGGCCAACATCTTCACTACGCATGTGGCTGATATATCTTCCATGATATTCAGCCGCTGTTTTAGCAAGCTCAATCACTTCATCACGTGAAGAAAAATGTGAACCCGCATATTCCAAACCTGTTGATAAACCCAGCGAACCTTTTTGCATTTCAACAGCAAGCAGTTTTTTCATTGAATCAACTTCTGCACTGGTTGCCATGCGAAGCAGGTTACTATCGCCCATCACTTTTGCCCGCAATGTTGTTTGTCCTGTGTATGAAGCAATGTTTATAGCAATTGGTGTTTTTTGTATGAATGATGTGATGCTGTCCATGTTGTTGCTCTCGCCATCCTGACCAACAACCACAGTTGTAACGCCCTGGCTTAAGGCAGGCAAAGCATCCGGATGCTGAAACAACGAACCATCGAGATGACTGTGCGAATCAATAAAACCCGGCGCCAGAATTTTTCCATCGCCATCAATCACCGTTTCATTTTTGTAAGGCATTAAATCACCTACATCAATTATTTTATCATCTTCAATTCTTACAGAAGCTTTACGTGCAGGTGTGTTGGTGCCATCAATTACAGATACATTTGTTATAAGCTGAAGCGATGGAAGCGTGTAAGGTTTGCCTTCAAAAATTTTTCTTGCAAGCAGCATACCTATGTCGTTAGAACCATTAGTTAAAACAATGAGTGTGCGTTTATTTTTTATATCGCGGTAAATAATATTGCCAAAGCCAACCCAATGGCCGGTATGCCAGTACAGTTCATTTTCTTTTTCAATAAACCAGGCAAAGCCATATGGATAAGTTGAGTCATTGTTTAAATGAACCGGCGCAAATGCTTGTTGAAGAGTTGATTGCTTAACCAGTTTCTCAGTATATAAAGCCTGGCTCCATTTAAATAAATCTTCAACTGAAGAATACATGTTGCCATCACCGGTTACGCCATCATAAAAAGTAAGGTCGTTGGGAAATTGTTTGCCATTCACTTCTTCAAAACCATACACATGATTTTGCGGCAACGGTAAAAAAACGTTATACATATATGTTTCATGCAAGCCAAGCGGCGCAACAATCTTATCATGTATAAATTGTTCGATGGGCATTTTGGTAATGCGCTGAATGATGGCTGAAAGCAACACATAATTTGTGTTTGAATAATTCCATTTTGTGCCTGTTACAAAATCAAGCGGTGGCTTAAGCTCCGCATACAGCGCAATCATTTTTTCATTAGTGAGTGTATCAAGCGGAGTACGGTTGTTCTGAAAATAATCCTCATATTCAGGAATGCCTGAAGTATGCGTCATCAAATTGCGGATGGTGATGTTTTGATAAGGCAACTCTGGGATATATTTTTGAACATCATCATCAAACGAAAGCTTATTTTCTTCTTTCAGCATCATGATGCACATCGTTATAAACTGTTTGCTTATTGATGCAAGATTGAAAGCAGAATTTGTTTGCAATGCAGCGCCTGTTTTTATATCAGCAATGCCAAATGCTTTTTTATATAATACTTTGTTTTGTTCGGCATACAATACAGTTCCGTTAAACTGGTGTTCATTATTCAGGAAGCTCAATACTGAATCTAATTGGGTTGTAGTTGCATTGTTTTGTGCTTGTAATAAGATGGGCAATAAAAGAATAATGAAAAGTAATTTCTTCATAAGCGTTGTTTGATGAAAGATAGTGTATTCAAAAACAAATCAAATCATTTTGAAAGTCATGAAAATGTATTGAATTACTATTGGATCATATCTTATTATTCAAAACTGTCATTACATAGCAGCTTTTTCATTTAAACTAATTGAAAAAACATTCTGTAAATTCTTTGGACTTTGCAGGCTTATGCTCAAAGTTTCTGACTTGCATTATATGGTAACAATTTACCTTCGCTCACTCAAATATTTCTTTATGGATGCATGGAAAGATTATCAGCAAAAAAATAAAGACCGCTTTTTAAATGAGTTATTAGAACTGTTACGCATACCTAGTGTTAGCGCACGCAACGAACATAAAGATGATATGTTGAAATGTGCTGATGCCATGAAGCAAAAATTAATTGATGCAGGGGTTGATAAAGCAGAAGTGTATAAAACAGATGGTCACCCTATAGTTTATGGTGAAAAAAATATTGATGCAAACAAGCCAACAGTGTTGGTATATGGACATTATGATGTGCAGCCGCCAGACCCTTTAGAGCTTTGGAACAGCGGGCCATTTGAACCGGTTATAAAAGATGAAAAAATTTATGCACGTGGCGCATGTGATGATAAAGGCCAGGTGTATATGCACATAAAAGCATTTGAAACTTTAACTGCAACAAACACTTTGCCTGTTAATATAAAATTCATAATTGAAGGCGAAGAAGAAATCGGCAGCCCTAACCTTGCCATCTTTATTAAAGCGCATAAAAAATTATTAAAAGCAGATGTAATATTGATAAGTGATACATCAATGCTTAGCCTTGAAACGCCATCAATAGATGTTGGTGTGCGTGGATTAAGTTATATTGAGATAGAAATTACTGGCCCTGATCGTGACCTGCATAGTGGTGTTTATGGCGGTGCTGTGGCGAACCCGATAACCATTTTATCAAAGATGATTGCCAGCTTGCATGATGCAAATAATCATGTAGTTATTCCGGGCTTTTATGATGATGTGGTTGAATCAACCGAAGCAGAAAGAAAACTAATGGCTGAGGCGCCGTATGATGATGATGCATATAAAAAAGATTTAGGCGTTAAGGAATTGTGGGGCGAAACAGGTTATACTACTAATGAAAGAACAGGCATTCGGCCAACACTTGAACTGAACGGAATTTGGGGTGGTTATACGGGTGAAGGTTCTAAAACAGTATTGCCTTCAAAAGCACATGCAAAGATTAGTTGCAGGCTTGTTCCTAATCAGCATACAGATACTATTACAACAATACTGATTAATCATTTAAAAAGTATTGCGCCACCTAATGTTGAAGTAAAAACGATTATACATCATGGCGGTGAGCCATACATGACGCCGATTGAAAGCAAAGGCTATAAAGCTGCTTCAAAAGCTATAGAAACAACATTTGGCAAGCAACCTATCCCGGTTCGCGGTGGTGGCAGTATTCCTATTTGTGCGTTATTTGAACAGGAGCTTGGTATAAAGATTATTTTTATGGGCTTTGGTTTAGACAGTGATAACCTGCACAGCCCGAATGAAAAATTTGATCTCGCCAACTATTATAAAGGCATTGAAACCATTCCTTATTTTCATAAATTTTTTGCGGAGCTGTAGAGTTAATATTATAGGTTTTGTTATCTCAGAATCAATTTAAATATTAGGCTCATATTATTTAGTCGTGGCAACGTTTGCATCTAAAGTAATACAATTCAACAGGCAACTTTTATTTGAAGGTGATCTTCCCAAAGGAATTTGCATAATGAACCCTTTTAAAGAGAATGATGAAATAATTTCAATCGTTAAAAAATTTTATACCCAATTTTATAATGATACAAACAAGCGGAAATTAATATTAGGTATTAATCCTGGCAGGTTTGGCGGCGGCGTTACGGGTATCCCTTTTACCGATTCAAAAAGACTAATAGAAGTTTGCAACATTAAAATCAACTCGGTAAAAAGTCATGAGCCTTCTTCTGTATTTATATATGATATGATACATAGATATGGAGGCGTCGAAAAATTTTATAGTCAGTTTTACATAAATTCATTCTGTCCTTTGGGTTTTATAGAATTAAACGAGAAGAATAATTATGTAAATAAAAATTACTATGATTATGATGATTTATTTCAGGCAGTTCAAAATTTTATCATTTTAAGTTTAAAGCAACAAATTGACTTTGGGATTGATACCAATGTATGTTTTGTGCTTGGAAAGAAAAACGCAGGTTTTATCAGCAAAATAAATGAGAAAGAAAAGCTGTTTAATTCAATTGTTGTATTAGAGCATCCTCGATATATTCAACAGTATAAATTAAAAGAAAAAGAGAAATATATTTCGGCATACGTTGAAAAGCTGAAGTTTTATAATTAAACGTGTTTATTGATTATATTGATATTAATTGAACTAATGTAGTATTGTAACATAAAGTTCAGGTTATCGTAATAAATATATAAAAAGCATTAACTTCTTATTTGTTAGTTTTGCATAAACTAAGAGGAACCAATCTTTAATGGCCATAATTGATATTAATCTTCCTCAATCAATTTTAAGAAGGTTGCGATTGCAACAAAATGATCCGCACCATCAGCAGTTGCGTGTGCTAAAAAGGCTTTTGCAAAAAGCACGCTTTACTGAATTTGGGCAGCACTACAGGTTTGATGAAATTTTGTTGCAAAAAGATATTATAAAACAATTTCAGGAAAACGTTCCGTTATATAATTACAGTAAAATTTATAAAGAATGGTGGCACCGCAGCATAGAAGGCAAGGCTGATGTTTGCTGGCCCGGCAAGATAAAATATTACGCATTAAGCAGCGGAACCAGTGAAGCGGCAAGCAAATACATCCCGGTAACAGCGGACTTGCTAAAAGGTAATCGCGTGGTTATGATTAAGCAAATACTATCGTTGCGTAATTACAGCGATATACCTATGCGATCTATTGGCAAAGGCTGGCTTATGTTAAGTGGTAGCACAGCTTTGCAAAAAGGCGCCGGATTTTATGCAGGTGATTTAAGTGGCATTACCGCGAAAAAAGTTCCGCTTTGGTTTCAGCCATTTTATAAACCCGGAAAAAAGATAGCAAGACAAAGAAATTGGACACGCAAGTTAAAAGAGATAGTAAAAAAGGCTCCTGAATGGGATATTGGTTTCATAGTAGGTGTACCTGCATGGGCACAGATGTGTATGGAAATGATTATTGAAGAGTATCAATTAAACAGCATACATGATATATGGCCGAACCTTGCATTTTTTGTACACGGCGGTGTAAGCTTTCAGCCATATAAAAAGGGTTTTGAAAAACTGCTGGGCAAACCGATAACTTATACAGAAACCTATTTATCAAGTGAAGGTTTTATTGCTTACCAGGATCGCCCTCATTCAAGTGGAATGCGGCTTGTAACTAATGAGCACATCTTCCATGAGTTTATACCTTTTAATCAATTCAATTTTAATAATAACGGCGAGGTTGTAAGCAACCCGCAGGTACTAACCATCGCTGATGTTGAAGAAGGAAAAGAATATGCAATTTTAATCAGCACCTCAGCAGGTGCATGGCGCTACCAGATGGGTGATATTATCCGCTTTACTGATAAGAAGCGTAATGAAATTGTTATTACAGGGCGCACACAACATTATTTAAGCTTGGTTGGTGAACATCTTAGCATGGAGAACATGAATAAAGCCATTGAACTTGCCAGCATTGATATGAATATAAGTATTCCTGAATTTACGGTTGCGGGCATACCGTATGGCAGCTTGTTTGCACATCATTGGTATGTGGCCTGCGACGATATTGTAAATGCAGAAATACTTCGCCATAAAATTGATGATTACCTTAAGCAGCTAAATGATGATTATGCAACCGAACGTGGCCATGCTTTAAAAGAAGTATTGCTGGATGTACTGCCTGAAAAAACATTTATTGGTTTTATGCGCAGTCTCGGCAAGGTTGGCGGTCAGCATAAATTTCCCCGTGTATTAAAAGGCAAGATGCTTGATCAATGGAGTAAATTTCTACAGGATGAAATAGTTTACCTGCATCAACCCAATTGATTTTAGCTAAGCCAATGGCTTCAATCTTTATTTTACCCCGCTTAAAGCCTAGGTTAGTTATATTGAACTTACCTTATTTCGCAGACATCATTTGTTTTGAGTCAATCATTTTCCCATCAACATATAAAGAATAATGATAAGCGCCGGATGCCAGTGTTGCAGCATCAATATTTACATTGCCTTTGCCTTTTGTATTTAAACTGATTTGCTTTAATACAATCCCTTTATTATCTGTAATAATTATTCTGGCTGATGAATACGTTTGCGGTAATGAGTAGCTGATGATTGTTGAAGCGCTGAATGGATTGGGTACATTTTGAGCAAGCGAGGCTGAAGAAACAGATGCTGATTGATTTGAAACATTCATTATTGCTTCCAGTTTTTCAAGCCTTGCTTCAAGATTCAGATTTTTATTTTCTAAAGAATCAATCTTTGAATCTTTTACATCATTCATCTTGCTTAATTCCTGTACAGCTTTAACAAGCGGCACAACAAATTCAGCATAACGCAATCCATATACATCCTTATCATTCTTTGCAGCATCCACACCACTGAAATCATAGCTTAAACTCTTTGCAGCTTTTTCAACATCCTGTGCTACAAAACCGGTGAACACAGTTTTTTCTTTTTCAATTAAGGCTTTATTCATTACCGCTTTTGCCTGCTGGCTTGTTTGTTTATCTTCAGGTATATCTGCATGTAAAAATTTGTCAAGCCCTGTTGCATCTAACGTATAAGTAATCGGTTGCAGCTTATTAATAAACGCAAGCCCCGGAACATTTTCTTTTATATTTTTTTTGAAACGACCGTCACTAATGTTGCTCCAGTTAGCATAAGCCCTGTATTCGCCGGTAGCACCATTGCCCATAGTTACCTGGCTTGAGCCGGTGCAGATTGTACCTTGCCCTATTGCGATAACATTATAATAACCGGCACCATCCACATCTACATTTGCACCAACAAAAACATTATTGTAGCCGTTATCATAAGTATGACCGGCATCATACCCAATAGCCGTATTATAATTTGAAGCCAAAGTGTTTATAAGCGCACTTTCACCAACACCTGTGTTGGCAGTGCCGGAAGTGTTTAAACCTAAAGCAACATTTCCTATTGCTGTGTTGTGACTACCTGTAGTGTTACCATATAAGGCTTGAAAACCATTTGCAGTATTTGAAATTCCTGAATAATTAGTATATAGGGCGCTTGCACCATTAGCAGTATTATATCCACCTGAATAATCATTATATAAAGCTTTAAATCCACCGGCTGTATTGTAATCGCCTACATTATTGTAAAGTGAATTATACCCAAGTGCAGTATTACCTGATCCAGACCTGTTTGAATATAGTGCTTTTGACCCCACACCGGTATTATAAGGAGCAGAACAAAAAAATAAAGCAGAGTCGCCTATGGCAACAAGGTTAGATATATTTGTGTTGAGATATAATGCATTGCTGCCAACAGCAACATTACTGCTCACCTGGTTGTTAAACGCAGCTTCAAAACCAACAGCTACATTATTGTTGCCTTTATTATTAAAAAGAGCCTCCGCACCGTAGCCTGTATTATTATTGCCCGTGTTACTAAAAACCATGCAATCAATCCCGGTGGCCGTATTATTAGCGCCGGTTGTATTTTCATATAATGCTGATATACCTATGGCTGTATTATAACTGCCACTTGTATTGTTATGTAATGCTGAAGTGCCTATACCAATATTACTTTTTCCGGACGTGTTACTGTATAACGCCTTGCTGCCAATTGCAAGATGTTGATAACCCAAATTGTTGTTATATAAAGTTGAATCACCAATAGCGATGCTTTGATATCCGGTTGTGTTAGAATACAAAGCCTTTATACCCAATGCTACATTAGAATAACCTGTAGTATTTGAATACAATGTTTTGGCGCCACTTGCAATGTTGTTGCTGCCCGCGGTATTGTTATAAAGTGCCTGCAAACCGTTTGCTATGTTGCTGTTGCCGGTTGTGTTGTTATATAAAGTTTGATAACCAAAGGCAGTGTTGTTATCACCGGTCGTGTTTTTATATAAAGAGAAAGATCCGACTGCTGTACCTCTTGCGCCTGAGCTGTTACTGAACAAAGCTGAATCACCGATTGCGATAAGATGATCTGTTGTTGTATTCTTATACAAAGCTTTTGGGCCAATAGCTATACTGGAATTGAGCGGCGTTGAAAAAACCAATGCATTGTTTATATACAAGCCATTTGAGAGATAAAGATTCTTCCATCCGGTTGTACTGTTCCCCAGGCTTAAACTATTCGTTGTGCCTGGTGTAAGGCTGTGATTAACTGCTGTTGAAGAAGCAAGATTAGATAGACTAGTATTAGCACTTTGTGCTGATGTTTTAATACTAATGCAAAGTAAAAGAAAAGCAATTAAGTAAAGTTTTGATTTCATACAAATTGTTTTAAAATTATACTGAAGATAGAATGTATGAGTAAGACGAAAGGCACTTACACAAAGTGCCTTCATAAGATTTAATTTTTATTTTGATGACATCATTTGTTTTGAATCAATCATTTTTCCATCCACATATAAAGAATAATGATAAGCGCCTGAAGCCAGTGTTGTAGCATCAACCTGCACACTTCCTTTGCCTTTTGTATTTAAGCTGATTTGTTTTAACGTAACACCTTTATTATCTGTAATAATTATTCTGGCTGATGAATAGGTTTGCGGTAAAGAATAACTAATTCTTGTTGAATTGCTGAATGGATTAGGAACATTTTGTGCCAGAAAAGCAGATGAAACGAAGGCTAATTGATTTGAAACGTTCATTACTGCTTCCAGTTTTGACAATCTTTCTTCAAGCTCATCATTCTTACTTTTTAGTAGATCATTTTGAGTTGATAATTCCTGTACGGCTTTAACAAGCGGCACAACAAATTCAGCATAACGTAATCCATATACATCTTTATCATTCTTTGCAGCATCAACGCCGCTAAAATCATAATTTAAACTCTTCGCAGCTTTCTCAACATCTTGTGCAACAAAACCTGTATACAATACTTTTTCTTTTTCAGCCAATGCATTGCTCATGGCAGTTTTCGCTTCAGTGCTAATCTGTTTATTCTTTGCCTGGTCTTTATGTAAAAAATTATCGAGGCCTGTTGCATCTAATGTATAAGTAACCGGTTGCAGCTTATTAATAAATGTAAGACCAGGAACATTTTGTTGTATGTTTTTCTTGAAACGTCCATCACTTATATTGCTCCAGTTAGCATAAGCCCTATATTCTGCAGTGGCACCATTACCAACTGTTACCTGGCTTGATCCAGTGCAAATTGTACCCTGGCCAATTGCAATCACATTATAATATCCGGCTCCGGATACATCAGTATTAGCACCCACAAAAACATTGTTATAACCATTGTCATAACTATCACCAGCTTCAAAACCTACAGCAGTATTATACTGTGCGCCGGTGGTTGCTTCAAGCGTATAAAAACCCAAGCCTGTGTTATAACTACCTGTGTTATTAAATAAGGCGTATGAACCAGTTGCAGTATTGTCTATACCTGTTGAATTGGAATACATAGCATCTGCACCTAATGCAGTATTATAATTTGCTGATGTATTGCGCACCAAAGCAGAAACACCATAAGCTGTATTATAATCACCATCAGTATTGGCATTCAATGCAGCATAACCACTGGCTGTATTATAGTAACCGGTATTACTGAATAATGAACCCTTGCCAATTGCAGTGTTTTCCCAACCAGTTACATTATTATATAAAGCTTCATCACCAACAGCTGTATTGTAAGCACCTGTAGTAATTGAGTAAAGAGCATTCGCACCTGCAGCGGTATTATTTGTGCCTGAAGTAATTGATTTACCCGCATCAGTACCAAAAAAATTATTATCTGAACCAGGATTGCTGAGAAATTTATGATTATATAAATAGAGCGTGCCTCCTAAATAAAAGTTTTTCCATGCGTAGCTTGATGAACCAAGGCTGATATAATTCGTAGTGCCTGGTGTAAGTGTGTGATTTATTTTAGTGGTTGATGCGAGATTTGATAAACTTGTGTTTGCGCTTTGTGCTGATGTTTTAAATGTTGTAAAAACAAGCGCTGCAATACTTACTAAAGAGAATAATTTTTTCACGATACGTAGTTTTAATTTGAATGATTGTTATAAGTTTACAAGAAAAATCTGGAGCGTTATTTTGATGAAATCATTTGCCTGCTATCAGTAATTTTTCCATCAACATATAAAGAATAATGATAAGCACCGGCTGCCAGTGTAGTTGCATCAACAGTTACACTGCCTTTGCCTTTTGCAGTTAAGCTGATTTGTTTTAATGCAACGCCTTTATTATCGGTAATAATTATTTTGGCTGATGAATAAGATTGCGGTAGTGTATAACTAATGTTTGTTGAACTGCTGAATGGATTAGGAGTATTTTGCGAAAGCGATGCAGATGAAATAGTAGCTGATTGTAGATTGCTGGCCGAAGAAACAATCATTGCTTTTAACTGATTTATTTGATTTTGAAGATCGTTGATTGAAGAATCTTTTTTATCATTCAGCTTGCTTAATTCCTGCACTGCTTTTACAAGCGGCATTACAAATTCTGCGTAGCGCAAACCATAAACATCTTT
>CAHJWK010000098.1 GCA_903642275.1 Chitinophagaceae bacterium | reverse complement strand
TTATTTGCTTCTTGCCAGCACCTCCGGCATACATGCGGAGTATCTGTCTTATCCTGCTCATCATAATTGTTTTATTAAAGTATAAAAACTTGGATGCTTAACTTAAATCTAAAAAGTAATACTCAAACCTTGATGCATCTGGACGAATGCGCACTTATTCTTTATCACACAGGTTATGATACCGCAGATTTGCTTTCATATATAATTAGAGCCCCCGCTTACCGGAGTATAACGTTACGCCAATTATATCAATAGCAGAATAAATATATGTACATCAAAAGATTTGGCTGCAGTTTTATCCATACTGGTCATAGTTGCATTTTAAGAAGAAGCATTACACTTCAAACCAAGCGATGACTGATTGTGGTGTTATGCAATATATGCCGCCTCAAACGGCTCGCAAACAGATGGGCGGTTATGATTAAAGATTGCAAAAATCAGCATAGTAATTAGTAATACACGCAGGGCCTATTGCTCAGCTGGAATTATTTCAACATGCAAGAGCAATGCAAATTCCAATGCAACTAAAAATAAAAAGGTTGACAAACGCTGCCAACCTTTTGATTATTATGTGGGCCCACCTGGGCTTGAACCAGGGACCCCCTGATTATGAGTCAGGTGCTCTAACCAGCTGAGCTATAGGCCCTGAGTAAACACTCTTGAGAAGCGCAAAAATAATCAATCGGTTTAATTTACAATAGGCAATTATGAATACTATTTTTGAGAATGCAAAATATTAAGAATATCATTTTTGATCTTGGCGGAGTAATCTTAAATATTGATTTTAAACAAACAGAATTGGCTTTTGCTAAACTTGGTATTGGCAACTTTAATGCATATTATACTTTGCAAACTTCAACACCACTTTTTCATGATCTGGAAACAGGGATGATTACGCCTGAAATATTTTATGATAAGCTGCGTGAACTTTTACAACTGCCTTTGTCAAACGAAGAAATAAAAAATGCCTGGAATGCGCTGTTGCTTGATTTTCCGAAAGAGCGAATTGAATGGCTTAAAAAAATAAAAAAGAAGTATAAAATATACCTGCTTTCAAATACTAACAAAATACATTATGATGCTTTTATACGGTTATACAAAGAACAGATTGACGATAATAACTTCAATAATCTTTTTATCAAGGCGTACTACTCACACCAAATAAAATTGCGTAAGCCATCAAAAGAAAGTTTTGAATTTGTACTGAAACAGGAAAACTTAATTGCTGATGAAACGGTTTTTATTGATGATCTTTTGCCAAACATTGAGACTGCTAAGCAGATGGGTTTGCAAACTATTTATTTACTAACTCCAAAAACTATACTTGAACTTGATTTATAATTATTCCACTTCTTCAAAATCTATGTAATCTTCCTTCGAAGGTTTTGCATTTGGCTGGGTTGTGCTTTTTTTACCTGACGTATAATTTGGTTGCTGATGGTTATTAGTTTGCTGTTGCTGTGTATTCATTTGATTAACCCTGCTTTTAATATGCATAGATGCTTTTGTAACAGGAATTATAAAATCAAATATTAGCTTATATAAAAGGTAAAACATCAGGAAAGTAAACAGCCATTCGATCATTGTGTAAAGGTATATTAGTTCGTTAAATAAATTAAAGCACACAAATTATTTCACAACTGATTAACCACATAATTGTTTTGAAAAATATCTGGAACATTATATATTTGCATTGTATTTAAACGTGTTGAAGGGAACTAATTGTTCCCTTCTCTTTTTATCGTATGTCAGCAGAAACAAGCTTGCAACAAATAGAAAGGATGGTAACAGAATTACTTTCATCAGAACCGGAGTATTTTGTTGTTGAAGTAAAATTGAAGCCAACAAATAATATAAAAATTTTTATTGATGGCGATAACGGCATTTCTATTGAAAAATGTGTTTATTTCAACAGGTTTTTATACAAGAAAATAGAGCAGGCAAATTTATTTCCGGACGGTGATTTTTCGTTGGAAGTTTCATCACCCGGCGTTGACAATCCCTTAAAATTTCTTCGGCAATATCAAAAAAATATTGGCAGAAATGTAGAAGTTGCCTTTAATGATGGCTCGTTAAAAGAAGGAAAACTTATAGAAGCAGGCGGCCAGGATTTAATTTTAGAGCAGCTTAAAGGCAAAGGAAAAAAAATAGAAAAACAACAATTGGTAATTCCATTTTCAAATATTAAAACAATAACAGTTCAAATTCAATTTTAATTGTACGGATCTTAATTCGTACTTCGTAAATCGTATTTAATATGGCAAGTATAAATCTTATCGAAGCTTTCCAGGAATTTAAAGATGCAGAAAATATTGACAGGCCTACGTTAATGAAAGTAGTGGAAGATGTTTTTAAAACGTTGCTTCGTAAAAAATTTGGTAGTGATGAAAATTTTGATGTGATTGTAAACGCGGAGAAAGGCGATCTTGAAATTTTTCGCCGCAGGATGATTGTAGAAGACGGTGAAATAACTGATCCTTTGGCTGAAGTAGGCTATACGGAAGCCGTAAAAATTGAGCCTGATTTTGAAGTGGGTGAAGAATTATATGAAGGCGTTGACATGCTTGACTTTGGCCGTCGTGCGATACTAGCTGCCAAGCAAACGCTGGCGAGTCGTATTAATGATCTCAAAAAAAATGTGTTGGTAAAAAAATACAGTGACAGGATTGGGGATATAATTAATGCCGAAGTTTACCAGGTTTGGAAAAAGGAAGTTTTGTTGATGGATGAAGAGGGCAATGAATTAATTTTACCCAAAAGCGAGCAGATACCACAGGATTATTTTAAAAAAGGAGAAAGTATTCGTGCCGTCGTAAGAAGGGTTGATGTAAAGAACAGTTCACCGGTTATTATTTTAAGCCGTACAAGTCCTGATTTTCTTGCTAAATTGTTAGAGATTGAAGTGCCTGAAATTTTTGATGGTTTGATTACAATTCGTAAGATTGTACGCGAACCTGGTGAAAGGGCAAAAGTAGCGGTAGAGAGTTTTGATGACAGGATAGATCCTGTTGGCGCATGCGTTGGAATGAAAGGTAGCCGTATTCACGGTATTGTGCGTGAATTAAAAAATGAAAATATTGATGTTATAAACTGGACGAACAATACGCAGTTACTTATTCAGCGTTCATTAACACCATCTAAGATTAGTTATATGGATTTGGATAACGAAAGCAAACATGCAGATGTTTATCTGAAAGCAGACCAGGTTTCATTAGCAATTGGCAGGCGCGGAGTGAACATTAAATTAGCCTGCGAATTAACTTCATATGATATTGATGTGTTCCGTGAAAATGAAGGCGAAGTAGAAGAGTATGATATTGACCTGGATGAATTTTCAGATGAGATAGAAACCTGGATTATAGATGAATTAAAACGCGTTGGTTGCGATACAGCACGTAGCGTAATGGATTTAAGCGTTGAAGAATTAGAAAGAAGAACTGATCTTGAAAAAGAAACTATCGAAGATGTAAAGAAGGTTCTAAAGTTAGAGTTTGAAAAAGAATAATTACTGCAGCATTATTACAACAAAAATTAAGGCTGCATCAACAAATAACATTTAATGGCTGAAGTAAAATTACCAAGATTATTAGGCGCCGCTAAAGAATTCAATGTTGGGCAGGATACCGTTATTGAGTTTCTTGCAGGTAAAGGGTTTAATCGCGATGATTTAAAACCACAAGCAAAACTAACTGAAGAAATGTATTTTGCTTTGCAGCAAAATTTTCAAAGTGATAAGGTTGCAAAAACAAAAGCTGATCAGGTTGAAATTCCCAAGAGTGCTCAAACAGAAAGAAAAAGAAAAGAAGATGAAGAAATCACTTTCAGGCGCGATGATAACAGAACTGTTGTTCCTGAAATTCCGCAGGTAAAAGAGCCTGTAAAGATTGAACCCGAAGTAAAGGTTGCTGAAGTTGAAAAGCCAGTTGAAGAAGAAGCTCCGAAACCTGTTGAAACAGAAATAACAAAAATTGAAGCCCCTGAATTAGAAGGCCCAAAGATCTTAAATAAGATTGACCTTTCTGCTATAGATTCTTCTACCCGTCCAAAGAAAACAGAAAGAAAACCGAAAGAACAAAAAGCTGAACCGGAAATCGAAAAAGTTGAAGAAGAAGAAGTTCAACAAGAAATAATAATTCCTTCTGTTGAAAAAGTTGAAGAAGCTGATACACCGGCTGTAATTGAAAATATACGGGCTGAGAAAATTGAAGGCCCTAAAGTTGTCGGCAAAATTGACTTGCCGGTTGAAAATGATACTAGGCCTAAACCATCTGTGCAGCCTTTGCGTGAAGAAAAACGCAAACGCAAGCGCATCCCTATAGATAAAAAAGGAACAGATACAAACGAAAGGCGTCCTTCATTTCAGCCACAAAGACCACAAGGCCCTGATGGGGGTAACCGTTTTCAAAGAGATGGTGGTAATAACAGACCTGGCGGAGGTAGTAATTTTCAAAGACCTCAACACAGTCCTAACAGAGGACCGGCCGGTGGCAACAGAGACAGAAGGCCGGTGATACAACAACAGGATCGTGAAATTGACCAGAAAGAAATTCAGGAAAAAATAAGGCAGACACAGGCAAAGCTCGCAGGTTCAACCGGCAGGGGCAAAAGCTTAAAAGCTAAGTATCGCCGTGAAAAGAGACATGATTCATCTGAAAATTTTGAAACCGCTGAGAGCAATGTTTTACAGGTAACGGAATTTGTAACAGTAAGTGATCTGGCAAATCTTATGAATGTAAGTTTTGCAGATGTTATCAGTAAGTGTATGGGACTTGGTATCATGGTTTCAATCAACCAGCGGCTTGATGCGGAAGTTATAGAATTGGTAGCAGGCGAATTTGGTTACCAAGTAGAATTTATGGGGCTTGAAGATGTTGAGGAAGATGAAGAAGATTATGAAGATGATGTGAATGATCTTGAACCACGTGCACCGATTGTTACGATCATGGGTCACGTTGATCATGGCAAAACATCTTTACTTGATTATATACGCAGTGCTAATGTGGTTGCCGGAGAAGCCGGTGGTATTACACAACACATCGGTGCTTACCAGGTTACTACGGGTGATGATAAAAAGATAACTTTTCTTGATACGCCCGGTCATGAAGCCTTTACAGCTATGCGTGCCCGCGGTGCAAAAGCAGCAGATATTGCTGTTATAGTTGTTGCGGCTGATGATGCAGTAATGCCGCAAACAAAAGAAGCCATCAGCCATGCGCAGGCAGCGAATCTTCCTATGATTTTTGCCATCAATAAAATTGATAAAGATGGTGCTAATCCTAAAAAAATATATGAGCAGTTATCGCAGATGAATATTTTGGTGGAAGAATGGGGCGGCAAATACCAAAGCCAGGAAATCTCTGCAAGAAAAGGGTCCAATGTTGCTCTTTTATTAGAGAAAATTTTGCTTGAGTCTGACCTTCTTGATTTGAAAGCTAATCCTGACAGAGATGCGATAGGAACTGTGATAGAAGCTTCGCTTGATAAAGGCCGCGGTTATGTGGCAACGGTGCTTGTACAGAACGGAACTTTGAATCAAAGTGACCTGATTACTTCAGGTCAATATTTTGGCAGGATAAAAGCGATGTTTAATGAACGTAACCAGCGTGTAACAGAAGTTGCTCCATCTTCGCCGGTTCAGATACTTGGTTTAAATGGTGCGCCACAGGCAGGAGAAAAATTTAAAATATTTGAAGATGAAGCTGATGCAAAAGAAACCGCTAACAGGCGTGCACAGATATTGCGTGAACAAGGTTTGAGAACACGTAAGCATATAACACTTGATGAAATCGGCCGCCGCCTTGCACTTGGTAACTTTAAAGAACTTAAGATAATTATTAAAGGTGATGTAGATGGTTCTGTTGAAGCTCTAAGTGATTCATTACAGAAGCTTTCAACAGAAGAAATTGCAGTGGCAGTGGTGCATAAAGCAGTTGGTCAAATTTCTGAAAGTGATGTATTGCTGGCTACTGCATCAGATGCAATTATTCTTGGCTTTAATGTGCGTGCATCTTCGCAGGCAAGCAAGATTGCAGAAAATGAAGGTGTTCAAATAAAAACATATTCAATTATCTACAACGCTATTGAAGAAATCAAAAGCGCAATGGAAGGTATGCTTGAGCCAAAGGTTGAAGAAAAAGAAGTTGCTGCAGTAGAAATCCGCGAAGTATATAAGTTTGATAAAGCCACTGTTGCCGGGTGTTATGTAACAGAAGGTAAAATAAAACGCGATAGTAAAATCCGTATTTTTAGAGATGGTATTTTACAGTTTCCAAGACAGGAAGGAGGTTATGCAGAACTCGGCAGCTTGAAGCGTTTTAAGGATGATATGAAAGAAGTTGCTTCCGGTTATGAATGCGGTTTAACTATTAAAAATTTTGCTGACATAAACGTAGGTGATACAATTGTTGCATTTGAACAGGAAGAGGTAAAGCGTACTTTATAATTCACTTTAGCTATCATAGTTTCTACACACAAATTCTTTGTTAAAACAATTTTTGTCTTAACCATTAGCTTATCAAAAATTTACTTTTGATAATATGAAGAAGCGCTTTTCTTTTTTTCTGATAATTTTTGCCTGTGGTTTTTTGCAAATGAATGCTCAGCCTAAAAAAATTGTTGCTGATGAAATAATTGCAAAAGTGGGCGACAAAATAATTTTAAAATCTGACATTGATAATGCTATTGCTGATTATAAAAGAGAAGGTGACGTTGAATTACCTCCAAACCCTGATTGCGCATTTTTACAAGGCCAGTTAATACAAAAAATTTTGGTGTTGCAGGCAGCAAAAGATTCCATCACTATTAATGATGATGATGTTGATGCTTTGCTGGATAACCAAATAAGGTACTTCGTAAACAAGTATGGTTCCCAGGATGTGCTTGAACAGGTTGCAGGCAAAACAGTTTACCAGCTTAAAGAAGATTTACGCCAGCCTTTTACTGAAAGGCAGCTTGCAGATAAAATGCGTAACAGTATTCTGCAGAATGTAAAAATTACTCCAACTGAGGTAAAGGATTATTACGATAAAATTCCAAAAGATAGTTTGCCATTTTACGAAAGTGAACTTGAAGTAGGGCAAATTTTAATCTATCCAAAATCCAATCCTGATGTTGAAAGTTATATTAATAATCAGTTGACAGACTTAAAAAAACAGGTTGAATCAGGACAGAAAAAATTTGCTGACCTTGCAAGGGTTTATTCTCAGGATCCCGGAAGCAAAGATAATGGCGGGCAATACAGTGTGAACAGGAATGACAAGCAGTGGGATCCTACTTTTTTAGCCGCAGCATTTAAGCTTAAAGAAGGGCAGGTTTCGCCGGTTATAAAAACTAAATTCGGTTTGCATATTATTCAAATGGTAAGCCGCGCTGGTGATGATGCAGTAATACGGCACATTTTAATTATTCCTTCAGTTACAAATACAGAAATAACGCAGGCAAAACAAAAGCTGGATAGTATTCGATCAAAAATTATTGCTGGCACGCTTACATTTAATGAGGCTGTAAATAAGTATAGTGAAGATGATAACACAAAGTATAACGCTGGAAGAATAACAAATCCGCAAACCGGCTCTACTTCCGTTTCAATTGACCAGTTAGATAAAGACCTTGTTGTAAATTTAAAGAACATGAAAGTGACTGATATTACGCAACCCGTTAATTATACTGATGACAGGGGCAAAGTTGCAGTGCGCATTATATATTTTATTTCAGAAACACAGCCCCACCGGGAAAATCTTAAAGACGACTATGACCGTGTTTCGCAAAGAGCTTTGAGTGAAAAAAAACAACAGGTTTTAGACACATGGTTTAAACAGCATATATCTAATTTTTATATTGATATTGATCCCGAATATAAAAAATGCAGCAATTTAAGTGAATGGCTTCCTTCTGTTTCAACTACTGCCGCTAACTAAATATTATGAGCCACTTTTTAAAGTGGCTTGTTTTTTTAAAAAATAGATGTATATACATATATTTGCATTGTGACGTTAGAACAGGTGTTAAAAAGCAATAAATTTAGAAATGAGGTGCATAAAGCAGGATTAAATATTTTATATACTGCCTGGTGGCTTAAAACTTTAATGAGTAAAGAGTTAAAGGAATATGGATTAACACATGAACAATATAATGTATTGAGGATTTTAAATGGAAAATATCCTGAACAAATTTGTGTGGGAGAGATAGCTTGCCGGATGATTGAAAAAAACTCTAACGTTCCCCGTATTATAGACAGGCTTGAAGCAAAAAAAATGGTAAAACGGCTTACATCAAATGCTGATAAAAGAGAAACCGTTATTGTTTTAACCCAGGCAGGTATAAATGTTTTGCAACACAGTACAGACAGAATAAATGATAAAATGGATGAATCCGTTTCAATAAGTGAAAAGAAAGCAGCACTGTTGAACGATGTTTTGGAAGAAATAAGAAAGTCTGAAAAATAATTTTTTTAATAAGTTATATGTATATACACTTAATCATTTAATCAAACAAAAAATAAAATATGGCAACTTACAAAATTGATCCTGCACACAGTGAAATTGTCTTTAAAGTAAGACATCTTGTTATTAGTACAGTTAGCGGAAATTTTTCAAAATTTGATGCGACAATGACATCTGACAAAGAAGATTTTTCAGATGCCCAGATAAATTTTGAAGCAGATGTAAACAGCATCACAACAAATAATGAACAGAGAGACGGTCATTTGAAAAGCCCGGACTTTTTTGACACAGCAAATTATCCTGCAATTAGCTTTAAGTCTACATCAATAGAAAAGAAAGATGAAAATGAATTTGCTTTAACCGGTGATCTTACAATGCATGGTGTAACTAAGTCACTAACATTAGATGTAGTGTATAATGGTACAGATGTATTTTACGGAACAAGTAAATATGGCTTTGAAATTACAGGTAAAATAAACCGTAAAGAATTTGGCTTAACATGGAATTCAGCTACAGAGAAAGGCGGGATTGTTTTAAGTGAGGATATAAAGTTAGCACTAAACGTGCAAATGGCTAAGCAAGCTTAGCTTTGTATAAGAAGTGTATGAATATTGAAATTGTATCAGGCAGTCCGCATAAAGATAGCGTTACACACAGGGTTGTTTTGTTCTTACAAAAGCATCTATCGGAAAGAACAAAATATATGGTTAAAGTAATTGATGTGCGTGACTGGAATATAGATGTACTACAGCAGGAAGTTTTTAAAACAATTGAATCAGCACCTGCAATGCTTCAGCCTTTGGCAAAACGTATGTTTAGTGCAGATGCATTTATTCTTGTTACACCTGAATATAATGGAAGCTATACACCGGCACTTAAAAATCTGTTTGATCATTTTCCCAAACAAGCGCATAAAGCATTTGGAATAGTAACTGCATCGCCTGGTGTTTTAGGTGGTGTACGTGCAAGTCAGCAGATGCAGTTACTTATAAATGCTTTGTTTGGTATTGCTTCACCTTATATGTTAATAACACCGCAGGTTGATAAGAAATTTGATGAGCATGGAAATTTGTCGGATATAAATTTTCAAAAAAATATAGATGTGTTCATAAATGAATTCTTATGGCTGTCAGAAAATATTATTACCAAAGAATTGATACAGTAAAGTAGCTTTTTAATGTTGTAAATTGCTGCTTCTTTTTACAATGAGCGATGAAATAAAACATGAGTGTGGTCTCGCTTTAATTCGTTTAAGAAAACCTTTTTCTTATTACCTGCAGCAGCATGGCACTGTAATGTATGGCTTAAATAAGCTGTACCTTTTAATGGAGAAGCAGCACAACCGCGGGCAGGATGGTGCTGGTATTGCAACTGTAAAACTAAACACGGAACCTGGCAGTCCTTTTTTGTACCGCATCCGCAGCAATAAAACCCAACCCATTTCAGATTTATTTTTTAAGATAAGTTCTGAAATAAATGAACTTGAAAAATATCAGCCTGATATAAAAAAACATCCTGGCTTAATGAAAGGGCATGTTCATTTTTTAGGCGAGTTATTGCTTGGTCATCTTCGTTATGGTACACAGGGCAAAAATGATGTTGAATTTTGTCATCCTTTCATAAAAAAAAATATTATACCTGGTAAAAACCTTGCGTTAGCAGGTAACTTTAATCTGGTAAATAAAGATGAATTGTTTGATCTCATCAACTTAAATCCCGGCCCTTTTCAAAAGCTAAGTGATCTAGCTGCAATGATGGAAGTGATTCATCATTTTCTTTCTATTGAAGATGATAAAAATCCGGACAATGCAAATGTTGGCAACGCTTTAAAAAAGGCAGCCACATTGTTTGACGGCGGCTTTACAGTAGGTGGCCTAATCGGTAATGGCAGTGCTTTTATTTTACGTGATGCGCATGGCATTCGCCCTGCTTATTATTATATAAATGATGATGTTATTGTTGCCGCCAGTGAGCGGGCTGCTATACGCACATCATTTAATGTAGGCGAAAATGAAGTACACGAACTAATGCCAGGCAGAGCTTTAATTATAAGTAAAGAAGGAGAGTATAAAATTGAACAGGTGCTTGAACCAAAAGAGCGAAAAGCATGCAGCTTTGAACGTATTTATTTCAGTCGTGGCAGTGATGAAAAAATTTATCGAGAAAGAATTGCGTTGGGTCATCATTTAAGCAAACCTATTTTAGAAGCCGTAGATTATGATTTGAAGAACACAATTTTTTCATATATACCAAACACAGCGGAGGTGGCTTATTTTGGTTTATGTAAAGGCATGGAAGATTATTTAAATCAAACTAAAGTAGAACGTATTTTAAGTTGGGGAAGCGACGTTACAGAAGAGAAGTTGTCTGCGATGATCAACCGCAAAATACGCCAGGAAAAAATTGCAATAAAAGATGTAAAGCTTCGCACATTTATTACAGAGGATAGTGGTAGAAATGAAATGGTGCAGCACGTTTATGATATAACGTATGGCACGGTGCGTAAGCATGAAGACACACTTGTTGTAATTGATGATTCAATTGTTCGTGGTACTACTTTAAAAGAAAGTATTGTAAGAATGCTGGCTCGCCTGCAGCCGAAAAAAATCATTGTTGTTTCTTCCGCGCCACAAATACGCTATCCCGACTGTTATGGCATTGATATGAGCAAACTCGGTGATTTTATTGCATTTCGCGCAGCTATTGAATTGCTTAAAGAATTAGGTAAGGAATGTATAATGAAAGATGTATATGAAAAAATTTTAGAGCTTCAGCGTGTTGATCAGTTGCATTCAGAAAATATGGTGCGTCATATTTATAAGCCTTTTACTGCTGAACAAATTTCTGATAAGATTGCGCAACTCATCACACCAAAAAATCTGACCGTTCCTGTGCAGGTAATTTACCAGACTATTGAAGACCTGCATAAGTGTTGCCCTACTAATAATGGTGACTGGTACTTCACAGGAAATTATCCAACACCCGGCGGTAATAAAGTGGTTAATAAAGCTTTCCTTAATTATATGGATGGCAAAGATGTAAGGGGTTACTAAAAGAATTTATTTACAATTTGAATTTTAGATTTGATAATGAAATCACTTCTTCTTATACGTCATGCTAAAAGCAGTTGGAATGATTTAACACAAAAAGATTTTGACCGACCTTTAAATGCACGTGGAAAAAAAGATGCATCAGCCATGGCCAAACGCGTTCGAAAAGAATGGAATGTTTCTCTTGATGCAATTGTTGCAAGCCCTTCAAAGCGAACAATAGAAACAGCTGGTTTTTTTGCGGAAGAGTTTGCAGTTAGAAAAAAACATATTATACAGGTTCCGGCTCTTTACGAACCAACTATTGCAATCTTTTATGAAACCATCCGGAATTTTAATGAAGATTTTAAAACAATAGCACTCTTCTCTCACGATAATGGCATTACTTACTTTGTAAATGAATTAACGAATGTGCATGTAGATGATATGCCAACATGTGGTGTTTTTGCTTTACGCATTTTAACTGAACACTGGAAAGATTTTCCTGAAGCGGATAAGGAATTTTGGTTTTTCGATTATCCGAAGAATATAAGTTAGCAATACTTTTTTATCATAGAGTTTCAATAAACTCCTGTATATATTTTTTATATTGATAAGCATTCATATCAGGCAAGATATATTTAAAAGTTTCAGCTTTTTTCAGGTGTATATCAAAATCTTCATCCTGAAAAAAAGTATAACACCAGTTTTGCTTTACTAAATGCCTCGCAAGATATTCTTGTTCAGTTTGCCCTGGTGTTGGAATTAAGATAGATTTCTTTTTTAAGGCAATTACATCCATTACCGTAGTATAACCGCAATGGCTTATTATAAATTCACTTTCCTGAAAAGCCTTTTCTAATTCCAGTGAAGAAAGATGATTAAATATTTTACAGTATGGCAATTGTATAAGATTATTTTGATCAGAAGGCTTTCCTAAAACAATCAAACATTGCTCTTTTGTTTCACTTATAAATTCAAATATTTTTTTTTCAAACAGGCTGCGTTGTGGTTCCGGTCCTGAAACGATTATTAAATATTTAAACCAAAATTTTTCTTGCTGAACCTTTTTAAATCTTGACATAGTCCCAATATATTTTAAAGGAATATTAGGAAGTGTTGCAGGATGAGAAAGCAGCCCGGCTAAATTTTGTTTCGATTCAAAATCAGGAACCCAGCATTCATGAAACTTATAAATGCGCTTATATGTGAGCCAACGAATAATTGTATCTGTAAAATAAAAAGCAGTTTTTATCTGCAACTGATGTGAGATAAATACCGAATATACGTTTTTGGAATAAAACCCATACCGGTTATCTGAAAATATTGCATCAAAATGTTGCTGCTTTAATAATTTTTTCAACCATGTATGCTCAATTTGTATAGCTTTTAAAATTTTAGGAATTTGTAGTGCAACTTTAAAAGCCATCCAGCGTTTATTTTTTGAATAAATAATATTGTAAGTATTTAAATTCAAAAATTTTAGTTTTGGAAATTCAACTTTAAGTAAGGTTAGTGAGGGTCCAGCGGCCGCAATCGTTACTTCGCAGTTAAAGCTTAAAAATTCATAGATGAGAGGAATGCATCTTGTAGCGTGGCCAAGCCCCCAATCAAGCGGAGCAATTAAAATTTTTTTAAACTTTAGGTGATTATTCAAAAAATTAAAGTTGATAATTAAAAACTTTGTAATTTAGAAACACAATTTAATGAACGATAAAAAAATTTTTGGTCTTTTTATTGTACTCTTGTTAACGATTGCCTTGTTTAATTCATGTAGTCCGAGTGCCAGAGTTAAATGTGGTTGTCCGCCAAGAAGATCGGTAGTAGGATAAAAAAATTAATAACATTAAAATAAATCAGGCAGTTATGAACCCCCGTAACCGAGACCTGTTGGTTTTTACAAAAAGGAAGATACTGGATAAAGCAGAGCTTGAACGCCAGATTGAACAGTTAAATGACTTGTTTTATCTTGTAGAAGTTTCTAATGCCGCCTGTATTGCAAATGAAATAATTGATTTAAACCGGTACAAGATTTTTAATGAATTGCATCGGGTAAGATCAGTTTTGCAATCACCGCACTTGAAACCTTTTGTATTTATCAGCAACAAAAATTAAATAACTTACCGCTTCAGTTTAACTTTTGCAGCGCCGTTTCCAACTGGTTCAAAAAAGGATCAATTTCCTCCATTTTACACGTGCCAACACTAAGTCTATACCAGGCAGATGTTTTACTTGCGCCAAAAGCATAAAAAGGAACCACTGCCAGTTTTGCCTCATCTAATAAGTAATTGGTTACATCTTCTTGTGTTTTTAAGATTGAATTTTGTTTAATTAAGTCAAATTTTACAGTAAGGTAAATACCAGCCTGTGGAGTTATTGCATCAACATAAAATCCTTTTTGTTTTAATACGATTATACCGTTATAAATTTTGTGCAGCCTCACTTCTAATTCAGATTTGAATTTTTTTAAAAAGGATTTTATTGAATTTTTTTGAAACAAATATTCAGCAGTTGCTTTTTGTTCTGACATGGGTGCCCATGCACCAATATGGCTTAAAAAAGCTTTCATTTTTGCAATGACATATTGCGGCCCGAAAGCCCAGCCAACACGTACGCCTGTTGCGGCAAATGCTTTGGAAATACCATCAATAAAAATAGTATAGTCACGCATTTTACTGTTCAACGAAACCGGATCATAATGCTTAATGCTGTTATAAGTTAACGTATTATAGATCTGGTCAAACATCAGGTATAATTTTTTATCTTCTGGTTCGCGCCTGTCGTTTTCATTAATAATCAAATCACATATATCTGAAAGTGTTTGTTTATTTAAAGTTGTACCGGTTGGGTTTTGCGGCGTGCATAAGCAAACTAAATCTGCACCTTGAATATGCTTTGCAATATCTTCCGCCGTAGGCAGAAAATTATTTTCAGGTGTAGTTTCAATAACACAATGTTCTGCATAGTTAAGGTTGGTATAATGGTTATTATTCCATGAAGGAGCAGCGTAAAGTACTTTGCCACCATCATCAACTACAGCTTTGAATAATGTATATATCAACGGTCTGCCGCCACAGGCAATGAGTATTTCATCCGTATTATAATCAAGATTTTGCCAGTCTTTTAAAAATTGAGACACTCCTTCACGTAACTCTATTATTCCTTCAGCGGGTGGATAATTTGTATAATGTTGCTGATAATTTTTTATGATGAGGTTTTCAAGCTCTTTTGGTATTGGAAATATCGAAGGGTCAAAATCACCAATTGTAAAATTGAAAATTTGTTCCCCTTTGCGCTTACGTTCATTGATGGCATTACCAAGCTTTACGATTTCACTACCTACCATCGCTTCAGCTAATGCACTTAATTTTTCCATATATATTGTTTGCTGCAAATGTAAAAGCTAAGTGTTTAAGAGCGAAACAGAATGCTTAAGCTTGGTATGATGAATAACTCTCTTCTACTTTACTCATTTTTAATTCTTAGCTATCTGTTTTTCTTTAAACTGCTTGATGTAATTTTTGGTAAAATCACTCAACACAAGCCTACCACTAATAGCAGCTCTTTCGTATAACAAAATATCCCAGTCATCAGTATCATGCCATAAAACTTTTTTAAGTTCAGCCATTGCAGATGAGTTGT
>CAHJWK010000097.1 GCA_903642275.1 Chitinophagaceae bacterium | reverse complement strand
TTATAAAAACAAATTATCACGCATGCAACATTTTAAGAAGTTATGGTTTGCTTTTTTCTTAGTTACTGTTATTCCTGTCTTCGCTCAAAAAAACATCCAGTTAAAATCACCCGATGGCAATATTGTTTTTTCATTTAAGCTTACAGAAAAAGCGCCGGTATATCAGGTGGAATATAAAGGCAGGAAACTGATAGATGATTCAAAATTGAGCTTTTCTTTCAAAGAGAATGGTGACTTTGAAACCAACCTTAAAATGCTAAAGCCGCAATTTAAAAATGTTGATGAAATGTATGATTTGGTTGTAGGAAAAACAAAAACCGTACGAGATCAGCACAAAGAAGTTATTATCCCTTTAATTGAAAGCGATGGTGGTAAAAGACAAATAAATTTAATAGTGCGGGCATTTAATGATGGGCTGGCTTTTCGTTATGAATTTCCCAAACAGGAAAACTGGAAATCTTATACAATGACCGATGAAAACAGCACATTTAATATAATGGAAAACCCTATGGTGTGCACATTGCTTTTTAAAGATTCTCATAACACCCATGAAGACTTATATCATAAATTACATTTAAATGAAATTAAAGAAGACACTTTAATGGATTTGCCTGCGCTGTTCGAATTTCCTGAAAAAATTTATATGGCAATTACCGAAGCTGATTTAAGAAATTATGCAGGGATGTACCTGATGAAACATAATGGCATACTCAAAAGCGAACTTTCACCGCTGCCGGATCAAACAGAAATAAAGGTAAAAGCAACACTGCCGCATCATACACCTTGGCGGGTGATGATGATAAGCGACCGGGCAGGAGCGTTAGTTGAATCAAATATTCTCACCAGTCTATGCGAACCAACGCAAATCAAAGATCTTTCCTGGCTTAAGCCAGGAAAAACTACATTTCATTGGTGGAATGGCGATATTACTCCTGATACAACTTTTGCTCCCGGAATTAACTTTGAAACCTGTAAATACTATATTGACTTTGCTGCACGTAATCATATAGAATACAGTTCAGTAATCGGCTATGGTGGCTTTGCCTGGTATAAAAGCAATTCGCCCTGGTATGGTGCGTTGGGTACTATTACAGATGTTACCCAAACGGCGCCTACATTAGATATGCAACAAGTTTGCGATTATGCCAAACAACAGGGAGTAGGCATTCATGTATGGGTAAACTGGAAAGCTATCTACCCTGATCTTGAAAGATCATTTGCACAATTTGAAAAATGGGGCATCAAGGGAATGATGGTGGATTTCCTGGACCGCGACGACCAGGAAATGGTAAACATCCAGGAAGAGATTTTAAAAAAAGCTGCCGAACATAAAATGTTTATCCAGTTTCACGGCGCTTATAAACCTACCGGGCTAAGCCGCACTTATCCAAATGAATTTACCCGTGAAGGAACATTGAACTATGAAGTGAATAAATGGAGACCGGAAGGCTTGAGCCCTGATCACGATCTTGATATTGTATTTACCCGTTTGCTGGCAGGTGCTACAGATTATCACCTCGGCGGTTTCAGGGCTGTTCCCCCATCAAAATTTAAAACGCAATATACCCGCCCGTTAATGATAGGTACCCGTTGCCACATGCTGGCAATGTATGTAGTGCTGGAAAGTTATCTCTCTATGGTCGCAGATTATCCCGCAGCTTACGAAGGGCAGCCTGGCTTTGAGTTTATAAAAAATGTGCCAACGGTATGGGATGAAACGCACGTACCCGATGCCGAAGTTGGGAGATATGTTACTATCGCCCGCCGCAAGGGAACAGATTGGTATGTAGGCACTATCAACAGCACCGAAGCACGAACGATTCAAGTGCCGCTAAGCTTTTTGCCTGAAGGAAATTACACTGCTGAAATATATGCCGATGCTCTGGATGATGCAGAAAATCCTAATGATTTAACGAAGACGACCAAAACAGTGACAAATAAAGAAACACTTACATTGAACATGGCTTCCGGAGGAGGGCAGGCTATGCGAATAGTAAAACAATAATTTGTATTTCAAAACTAAGTTGTGTCAACGAAACCTGACAGGGTACTTAATTTTCAAGTTACGGAGAAATAGCTGTTGCCCCTGTTTTAGCTTTCATTGAAGCATTATTAGTTAGTGTTAATTTTCAGACTGCTATTTATGCACCGGTGTTATTGCGCCGCGCCTTCATCGTGCGATGGCGCCTCATCGTTATTATCTTCTTTATCCTTCTTAAAATCAAGCTTGCCAAACTTCCATGTAAAATTTAAACCTACTGAACGGAAAGGAATTTTGCGGAAATTATCAGTTGTAAAATTGGTGCCATACAAAATAGTTCGCTGGCCAACATAGTCATTAAAAATATTGTTTGCAGTTAATGCAAGGCTGCCCTTTTTATTCCAGAACTGTCGCCTTATAGCAAAGGTATAAGTTGTAAAAGATGGATACCTGCCCTGTACTTCGTTTCGTGGTGAATTAAAATTGCCAAAAAATTCAGCTATCAGGTTTTTTGTAAAACGGTAAGTTGCATTCAGGTTAATACGGTAATTATAACTTGTGCGGTTACTGCCGGTATCAATACCGTTTTTAATATGCCGTCTGAAGAAAAATATGTTACTCCTTAAATTCAATTTATCCGTTGCCTTCAGTTCACCATATAAGTTTACACCTAAATTTTGTTCAAGCCCAATGTTCTCTGTTGTGTTCAGCGATACATTATTATACACCGAATCTCCTACTTTATAGCTGTTATAGAAATACGTATAGGGTTGAATATCATGGTTGCTTTCGCGATAAAAAGCAGAGATCATAAAAGAACCTGAAGAACCATAATCATGGTTGTAAGCCAGCTCAATACGGTTACCAACTTCAGGTCTTAAATAAGGATTTCCTTCACTGATGTTTTTAGGATCGGTAGTATTAATGAACGGATTCAAATCATCATACTCCGGCCTACCAATACGTTTTGAATAACTCAGTTTTAAAGTCTGATGTTCTGCAAGCTTACGCAATATGTACATTGATGGAACGAACGTATTATAATCAGGAAGGTTAGCCTGCTGAGCAGCATCAGAAAAATAAGCATTAAGCTGTGTACGCTCATACCTTGCACCGGTTTTCATATCAAATAATTTTCCTACCGGGAAACTTATTTCTGTATACGCGGCATACACATTTTGTTTATAATTTAAATAATTAGAAACAGAAGGATCGTAAGCATATAACTTAGTATCCGGCTGCAGTGCGAGTACGTTAGAAGTACTCTTTATGTTATAAAGTGTTACACGTGTACCGGCATCAAACACAATCTTTTTAGTAAACGGGTTGCTATAATCTAATGAGATTTCAGTTTCATTTTCTTTGCCAAAACTATTATTGTTCACTCCATAAAAAATACTATCCTGTGGCAATAAGGTTTGATCAGTGTTGCTGCGCGAAACATTCCTGCCTAAACTTGTATTGGCATTCAGCTCAAGCGATTCATCTTCTTTCGCAAACGTTTTGCGGTAATTAAAATTTATATCCGTTGAATAATAAAGCCAACGGTAACCGGAGTTATTTAGTGTATTTGTTTCACTGCTAATACTGTCTGTATTAAACGGCACATATTGCTGAGACTGGTTTACCAGCCCGCTTCCGCCACCACCAAAACGGTTGTAATTGGCATTTGCAGATACACTGTTGTGCTTGTTGATTGTCCAGTCAAAACCCAAACCACCCTGCCCGCCATAATGATTAGTTCGCGGTTTGCTTTGCTGGTTAAAATAACTGTAAGCCTTTGCCGCAGTATCAGTCGTGGTACGCGATAATGCCGTAGGCGTACCTGCATACAACCGGTCGTTGCCGCTAACAAAAGCATGTACACCAAAGCTGCCGTGACGAATGGTAATGTTGAATGAGCCATTTTCCTGGCGTGTGCCTGCCGTTAAGCTTAGGTTACTGTTAATACCGTTTACCTGTACTTTTTTAAGGATAATGTTGATGATGCCACCTGTACCTTCAGCATCATACTTTGCACCCGGGTTTGTAATAACTTCTATACTTTTTATTTCGCTGGCAGGTATGCTTTGCAGTACATCTGTAATGTTATTACCAAATATGGTAGACGGTTTCCCATCAATTAAAAAGCGAACACCGCTGGCACCGGCAAGCTGTACGTTGCCATCTGCATCTACTGTAACCTGGGGTACTTTTTTAAGTACATCTGTTGCCACACCACCCTGGGAGCTTATATCGTTTTCGGCATTAAAAACAAGTTTATCAATACGGTTGTCTATCAGTTTTGCCTGTGCAGTAACTACTACTGTTTGCAGCGTATTTTCAGTTCTAAACAACATAATCTTGCCAAGGCTTAGAGGCTTATTGCCAGCTGTTATATTAAGACTGTCAATTAATTTTGAAGCATAGTTAATAGATTCAAATTTTAAATTGTACATGCCCGAACTAATACCCGTCATTTTAAAATTTCCCAAACTGTCTGTAGTGGCACCATTTAATACAAGGTTGCCTCTTGTTGTTGAGAGTGTTACTGTTGCATATTCCACCGGCTTTTTAAAAATGCTGTCTATAATTTTGCCTGACAAAGAACTGCTCGTTTGTGCCTGAACGCTGTAACAGCTTATTGCAATAAATAAGAGAAATATAATTTTTCGTATCACGGTTGGGTTGCTCACTTAAAAAGTATTGATAACAATACTAAAAGCGTGCAAATGTAAAACGGAGCGCTTATTTTTAATCACAACAAAAGCAAAATAAAGCGTACATAAACCATATGATGCAGCGATGATTTAAGTTATGAATGAGACAAGATATGTTACCAACGCCAGCTTAAAAGTGACAGTTTTTCATTTTTGTGCATTTGAAGGGATGTTAAAGCTATTAGCTTGAAGGGTAAAAAGATATACATGGTATATAGTTGGTGTATACAAATCAACATCAGATTAGACTGCCTTTTGCTGAAATTTACAGGGCAGCTTTATATTACTGAATAGGCTTTACAGGAAACGGAAACGAAATAACCAGTGTGTTTGAAGCTTTGGCATTTAGCGGCATTGCGCTTGGTATTGCATGCATGTTTAAACGGAGCTGAGTAGCATGTATAGTTCTGAAAAAACTTTACGGGATTGGTTGTTTTACTGAACAAGCTTTGCAGTTAATTTATTGAATTCTTGTTGCAAACCTGTGAAGTAAGTTGCTATTGCCCTCTTTGAAAGATGATGATAAACTTAAAGGCTCAAGTTTTAACATAGCTGCAGCGAAAATTGCAAACCCGCTGACTGTGGTTTATAATTTAATGTAAAACGTTGAATGCACTATACGAAGTTGTAAACTTGCTGTAGAATAATAAAATATCAGATGAAAGCGCGTATTCGCAAACTTTGAGATCACTAAAATCAAGTTATTGGTTTCTGCCGTTGGTAATGATGGCTTTAGCCCTTATGTTGTGGTTTGGTACCAATACGTTAGATCATGTGCTTTCTGCACGGGATAAAAAAACTATCGCATAGTTATATATAAGCGATGCAGATACTATGCGCACCTTGCTGCTTACAATAGCTGTTGCCATAATAGGCGTTGTAGGTGTTGTGTTTACTATTATAATGGTGCCGCTTTTTATCGCCGCCTCCCAGTTTGGCCCACGCCTGCTGCGTACTTTTTTGCGTAATACCGGCACCCAATTAACGCTGGGAACATTCAATGCAACTTTTATGTATTGCATGTCGGTGCTGTTGCAGTTGTCAGGCGATGCAAAACATCCGCTGACGCACATTTCTGTTAACGTAGCATTGCTGCTGGTGTTGGCTAGTTTTGGCGTGATTATATGACCCTTCTCCTATATCTTCCGGTATATCATCGGGAGAACTGATTACACCGCCCGGCATATCAGTTGCACACAGTGTTATTAAAGTTACTGAAAGCGAATACTTGGAGGTGCGTGACGATGAAGCATTGCTGGATCTTACCTGCAAATATACTTGGTGTTGCAATTACTTAGCCAGCCAGGAGATTTTGTAGTACACGGTATTCCGCTGGCTTATGTTTGGCCACAGGCAGATATAAAAAACCTTACCAAAATTATTAACAGTGCTTTCATTCTCGGCAGTCAGCGCACATTAGTGCAGGATGTAACGTTAGGCATCAATGAACTGATTGAAGTAGCTATATGTGCACTCTCACTGGCGATAAATGACCCTTTTACAGCCATGACTTGTCTCGATTGGATAGGCTCTGCGTTATGCTAGGTGTGCACACGCCGCTTTCCACAGGCAAAGTTGGCTGATAAAGCTGGTGACCTCTGTATTATACGCAGCCCAGTAACTTGTTAAGCTTACAGATGCTGCCTATACAAATAAGAGAATACGGACGTACCAGCCGGTATGTAACTATACGATTAATGGATACTATTAAAACAGTGGCGCAATGTGTGCATACTAATGAACAACGCCAGGCACTCCTAAGGCACGCTACGTTTATTGAGGAGGACTGTCATGCCGTTTTGACGAACTAGAACGACAGGCAATTTGTAATCTCTGCTTTTGGAGTTGTAAAAAGATGTCAGAGGATAAATAATTTTTAGTTTTCAAGAACTGATATATCTAGAAATGTATCTTTTCTAAAAAATGTTGGTAAAGATTTTGAACCTTTCACAATAAAGTATTTTCTTTGATTGAATTATATAGGTTCAAAATTAATTACAAAACATATTAGTGAAATTGCCATTTGCTGTAGCTTAAATGCAGAATGTTTCGAAAAATGACAGAGATGTTGCGCCAACACCGCCAAGAGTAAACATATACATGGTATATAGAAAAGTGTTGCAAACGAAGGGTGTCTTATACTACAAAAACTTACAGGTTAGGAAGATATTACTGTATTGGCTTTACAGTTTTAATTTATATTGTTGTTGCAAACCTTCAAAGTAAGTTACATTGCCCTCTTCTAAAGATGATACTGAACATGAAGTTGCAAGCCTTAATATAGATGCAGCTAAAGAATACAGCTTTGTTCTTTTACTTTTTTCTCGTAACAAAATTTTAGATTTGAAAGCCGGCTGTTTTTACAGCCGGCTTTGTTATTAAATGCTAAAATGTTACAACTTTAATATAGATACAGCGAAGTTGCAACTTTGCTAATTAATGCAGTTAACAGCGTAAAACGCAGGGTATTGCAGCTATGCATAAAGCTTAGTAAAGACCCCGCTAAAACAACTTATAACTCTTTTTCTAACCACTTTGTCATAATATATCCTATAAATAAGCCAAGACCGGCCATTGTAAATATGCATGCGGGATAAATACCCTCCTGGTCTAAAGAAGAATACCTTTCTAACAATAAAGCCACAAAAACACCCACACTTATTCACATAAGCAAACAGGCCAGGTTTAAAATAATTACTCTTTTGATTCCGTTTGTAGCTGTTTTCTCTTTTGCAAAAATTCCCGCATCGGCTCCCTTTTCTCTTAATGCCAGCCGTTCCTTATTTCTTGTAGATAAAAAAAGATAAACGACTTCGAACACCATCAAAAACATGGTGACTGGATTAGTATTACTTCGCCCATAATGTTTGTTTTAATTGTTTTTAATATGTTATCAGCATATGACGACATCCCTGCGAAGTTGGTTACCACTTTTTTTAATAAAAGTATTTTTAATTGTTGTAACCGGAACCAGGAAGTTGTCGTCTATTTAATATCTTAATGATTACTTTAAGTGATGAACACTATATAAGCCTTGCGCAAAAGGTGATACAAAGGCTTTTGCAGTATTGGTTGACCGGCATAAAGACTTAGTATTTACCCTAATCTTCAAAATGATTAAGAACAGGTAGGAAGCAGGAAGTAAGCCAGGACGCCCCACAAAAGCGCACAAAGCTTTAAGCACACCCAAAGGATATTCTAAATTTTCTACATGGCTGTATAAAATAATTTATAACACTTGCCTCGATCACCTAAAAAAAAAGTAAAAGACAACTTGTTTTAATTGCAATTGATGAATACCATGAATATAGTACAATATCGTTAATGAGCGTGTTAGATACTCTTCAGGATAAAGAGCGTACAGACATAATCGGGAACTTTGAGCTTATTGCCGGGTTAAGATATTTTTTTATTAACGCTGTACTATTTTCGTAAACATTCTTTAGAGGAGATCCTCCAGATCATCGGAGTTAATGTAAATAATATTAAAATAAAACTATACAGAAGCAGTAAGAAGTTAATGTGCCTTTTAAAAAACAGCTTATAATTTTAAATATCACAGTAGCATGCAACAGAACGCAGATGAACAGCTTGAAAAAATTATAGAAAAAATAATAAAGGAAACTACATTAAGCGTTTACTGGGGATGATGAACGATACAAATTGACAAAAAAAGATACAGTTTTAGTAGAGCAAATTTTTGATGCCAATTGGCATCAAAAAAACAGACTTGCGTTCAGTTTAATCATAGCTATCATGAGTCAAAATCTTATTTTGGTTTTGATTTTTACGTGCCTTTAGACGAAATGACTGATGTTACTAAAATTATTAACGATACTGACAATGACAATCAAACAATAGAAGATAAAAAGAATCGTATTATGCACTTATTGTTTTATCAATTTTTATAGTATTTATTTTGACTTATGTTTTGAGTGAACCTTTGAGAAAAAAATATTTAAAAGATGCTTACCAATTTGGTATTCACATTGGAGGGTTTATTATTTCAATTTTTCTGCTCAGTCTACCTATACCATTAGGTTTAGTAGCAATTGCTATTGGTTATCTAAGTATAATGTTATCGCCTGTTTCTATAATAAAAAGCTGCTCTGGTCAATTGTTCCTGCAGTATTGGTTTGATTCGGTTTTAATAGTAATGTATGTTGACAATTCAATTGCTGGCAAAAATAGTTTTTATATACAAACCCATAACAATCCATATATATAGTTGGATTATACTTTGCAATAAAACTATTAATCTAAAATATTTTTATGCAAACAAACAGGGTTAAACAAATTCATGAATTAGGGCAAAGCATCTGGCTTGACTTTATTGATAGGAAACTTATAAGGAGTGGAACCTTACAGAAGCTCATTGATGAAGATGGTATCAGGGGAATTACATCAAATCCGGCCATATTTGAGAAAGCAATAACCGGCAGCGAAGACTATGATGACGACATAAGCAGGTTGGCGCAGGAACAAAAAAGCAATGATGATATTTTTTATGGTTTAGCCGTATCTGACATTCAATGTGCAGCAGATTTATTCAAACCTTTATACAATGAAGGAAAAGTTAAAGGTGCTGATGGTTATGTAAGCCTTGAAGTGTCACCACGGCTTGCCAGGGATACAGACGGTTCTTTTAAACAAGCTGGTGAATTGTGGAAAGCTGTAAACCGGGAAAATGTTATGATTAAAATTCCAGGTACTGCTGAAGGACTGCCTGCCATACGTAAAGCCATCAGTGAGGGAATTAATATAAATGTTACGTTGCTTTTTGGGTTACAGCGGTACGAAGAAGTAACAGAAGCCTATATATCCGGTCTTGAAGACAGGGCAAAGAATAATCTTCCTGTTGATACTATTGCATCTGTTGCCAGCTTTTTTTTAAGCCGTATCGATGTGTTGGTTGACCCGATGTTAAAGAAGAAAGGCTTAAATGATGACACCGGTAAAGTGGCAATAGCCAGTGCAAAAAAAGCGTATGAAATATATAAAAGAATATTCAGCAGTGACCGTTTTAAAAAGCTTGAAGAGAAAGGTGCAAAACCGCAGCGCGTGTTATGGGCAAGTACAAGCAGTAAAGACCCGTCTTTTAAAGATACGATGTATGTAGAGGCGCTTATTGGAGATAAAACAGTTGACACCATTCCCATGGAAACTTTAGAAGCGTTTCGAGACCACGGTGTAACAGCTAACACCCTTGAAAACGAGTTGGATAAAGCAACTGAATTATTACAAAGAATTAAAAAAGCTGATATTGATATGAAACAGGTATCGCAGCAATTAGAAAATGAAGGAATTGAAAAATTTAATCAGCCTTATGATAAACTGCTTGCAGCTATAGAAAAGCAAAAAGAGGCTATGCACGCATAATAAAACAAAAAATATACGCTTAGCTTTCTAACTAATATATCGTGGCGATTACTCTTTTGAACGATGGCAGTTTTAGAATGAATACATAACCTATGGATAGAACACACAAATCATCTGTTTGGCGAAATCACTGGTAAAACTATTTGAGAAAATCGGCTTTTATTCTTGGAATTATTCCAGTATGACAGCCTATAAATTTATTTAACCGTCACTAGTAATTATAGAGTTGAAAAGAATACGAAAGCTATAAACATGGATTTAAAAGAAGAATGGAACTTTACGCTACTGTTATTAATAATGTTTTAAAAAGCTCTAAAATTAATTTAACAGTCACTATAATTGAGTGTTTTGTTCTTTGCTGTTGAACGTGTAAATGAAGATGATTATAAATCAACTGTTAGTAAGTGCTTATAACTTTTTCTGCCAGACCAAAACTCAACGTCATTCCTGCGCCGCCAATACCGTTGACTATTGTTACGCCTTCTTGTGGATGATAGATAAATTCAGATTCTCCACTTGTTCTTTTTGGATAGATGCCATGCCAGCTTTGAAGTAATTCCCAGTTTTTAAACGAGGCAAAATTTTTAAGGTAATTTGTTATGAGTTCATTAATAAACTGCTTATCAAAAGGATCAAGCACCAAACCATATTCATGGCTATCACCAACGGTTAATTGGCCGGTTTCATTTTGTGAAACCATGACATGAATGCCCCATTTTAAATAATCAGGCATTGTTTCCTTATAAAAATTTCTCAATGCTGATAACGAGGCGGCGACTTCAAATGCTTTGTAATGAGTTAATGATAATCCACCGCATAATGATGGCCCAATCCTGGAATTGTTTTCCTGTGTTACAAGCCGCATCATCTGCAGCTTGCATTTTGTGAAGTTGTTTTCAGCAAAAATTTCAGGATATAAGGTCTCAAAATCTGCACCACTGCATACATAAATTTCATCAGCCTGCCAGCTCTTTTTACCGCTGCTTACATAAGGATAATCAACAAAATTTATAGCAGTATTAAAATGAAATTCCACATCATATTTTTCGTTTAAATAAGCGGGTAATTTTTCAATAGCAGTTCTTGCTTCAACAACCATTTCATCTTTACTATACAAAGCAGCTTTTAAATTATATGTATTTACAGCTTCAGATAACTTACTTGTTTGTTCGGCATTTAAAATTTGTAAAAGCCTTATATTTTTGTTTGATTCAGCGAACTCACTTATAACAGCAACTTCAAGATCATTATAAGCAAGATGCAGGCTGCCCTTTTCTTCATACCATAATCCCGCTTCAGTGCATACTTCTTTCCATATTGATTTTGAGCGAAGCGCTCTTTCATACAATAAACCATTTTGCTGGCCAACAGGCCATATCATTCCAAAATTTCTTATTGATGCACCAACACATTTTACATTCCGTTCAAACACAGTTACTTTATAACCACGTATTGCAAGGCTTCTTGCAAGGGCAAGTCCAACAATGCCTGCGCCAATAATTATTGCACTTTTATGCTGCATGTGTTGTTGTGACATTTGACGGTAAACCAAAAAGCAGCTTGTGTTTCTGCTTAAAATAAATAGCTGCTATTATAGTTCCTGTAATGCCAACTGATGTTATTAATAAAACAGCACGGATAAAAAAATCTGTCCATGATAATTGCACACCACTAAACTCTTTTAAGAACAATATTAGTACGCTTCCAAGGTAACCGAACGCATCAGAAACATACATGATAAAACCAACATTGCTCTGCACTTTATAGGTTGCAATCATGCGTTCAAAATACAAGGCGTTAAAAGGAACATAACTGATATATAATCCTGTTCCAATCATTATCATCCACCATACAGGATTGATCATTTTGTTCATAAAAAGTAAACTGGCAATTAAAGCAAGCACATATCCAACAATGATAATGATATGATTCAGCAGGAAAGCTTTTGCATTATTTTTTATTAAAATAAGCAGGCTCATTAATACCAACACAATAACAGATACAGGCGTTTCAGTTTCTGTAAAGATGGAAGCGTTATTGCCGTAACCAAGTTCAGTATATAATTCATTTGAAAAATTATCACGAAAATCACGCAGTATAGTTAACAAAACATACGTTGTTACAATGATTATTATACCCGGCAAAAACATTGTAATAAAATTTTTTCGTTCCTGCTTTGTCATTGGTTTACGAACACTGCGTAGCTGTATATCTTTTTCCGTTGGCAATGGCATGTGATTAAGCAGCCATGTAAATAAAAATAACGGCACTAAAAAAAATGATCCTATATAAAACGGCATCCAGAATTCTGTTATGTGATGATTTATTACAAGATTTTTTCCAATTGTTTTTACCACGCCGGAAGAAAATATAAAACTTACTGAAAGCACGGCACCCATAAATTCTGTTGTTTTTCTGCCTTCGAGATAACTGAAAACCAAGCCCCAGATCATGCCTAATGGAAAACCATTCAGCAATAAAAAAATAATGTTATATGGCGATAATGTAATTGCAAATAAAAAAAGGGAGAGCCATGCAAACATGATTAATGTGGCGATTGTGTTTGCTCTTTTGTGCGGCTGCATGCCTGAAATAAAACGGATGCCGTAAAATTTACTAAGCATGTAACCGATAAGCTGTGCAGATACAAGCCACACCTTATAATCAATTTTTAAAAAATATAAACCTTCAAAACTTACGGCTGTAAAAGGTTTACGGAAAGCATACATACAGAAGTAAACGCAAAATGAACAAACCGCTGCATATACGCTGATGAACCATGCAGGCATGTTTTCAAGTTTATTCTTCCATGTTGCTGATACAAACATTAATAATTAACAATGAATAATTAATAACGAGTAATAATATTGATGCATTTGATTACTACAGCAAATCCTGTAACTCTCTCATGCTATCAATTATAAAATCAGGACGACGCAATACCAGTTCTTCTCTTTTGTAAGCGCCTGTTGTAACAGCAATGCTGAACAAACAATCCGCATTTCTGCCTTCATTAATATCAACTTCTGTATCGCCTGTTTTAATAACTGTTTTTGGATCTGAAACATTAGCACGTTTCATCAATTCCTGTATCATGTAAGGTTGTGGCCTGCCTTCCTGAACCTGGTTACTGCTGATAACAAAATCAATCATTTTATTTTTAAGCCAGCCTAAACGTTCAACCACAACATCCGTTATATCATTAAAAAATCCTGTATCTAACCCAATTTTTACATTGTTCTTTTTTAAGAAATCAAAGGTTTCTTCAACATTAGGCAATGGTTTGAGATCGTTGGTTGTTTTATAATAGCTGATCATATCAGCAATAAAATTTGCGTGCATTTCATTAATGTATGCTTCACTAATCACAGATTTATCTGTAGAAAATATTTCAAGCAAGTTTCTTATTGCGTCTGTTTTTTTGTAACCCATTACTGCCGCTATTTTTTCGGCAGGAATATTAAATCCTTTTTGCTGAAATGTATTTTGAAATGCTTCTGTAATCTCGCCATTATCTTTTACTGTTGTCCCTGAAATATCAAACACAGCAAGCTTAATATTATACTTCATTATTATCTTTTAAATGATCATGTAATAACATTTTAAAATGGGAGAGTGGGAGCAGCACGGCATCAGGATGCTTTGCTTTTTCATCCCATAAACGCACTTTAATTATATCATCAAAAAAAGGATGTTGCTCAAACAATATAATTTCTGAATCATGCATTGGGCCGCCCTGCCATTGTAAAGTTTGCAGGCTTGCTTCAGACAACTTTGAAAGATATGTTTCATCTGTTGCAACCAGGTAGCGTTTGGCGTTCACATGATTTTCAACCATAGCGCATATACGCTGCGAGAAGCCGTTTTCTTTTAAATATTCCGCACCCAAACCTTCATGATTTACCACGCCGTAATTACCCATTTCTTCAGTGTGTTCAATATGTTTTAAAAGATGACCAATGTCATGCAAAAAAGAACCTAATATCACATCTTCATCTTCACCTGCGGCCATTGCTTCCATGGCGCATTGTATCATGTGCGAAGTTTGCGAAACCGGTTCGCCATCATAATCTTCATCACCATATTTCTCAAACAATTCCATTATTTCATTGGCTGTTTGCTTATGAATTCTTTCAGTGTTCATAAAAATTATTTTGATATTACCTGATCAATTGGTTTCATGGTTGGATGATCAGGTTTAAAATTAAAACCCAATAATGTCGCAAATGTGGTAGCTAACTGGCGCTGATATAAAGTGTCAGTATTAGTTACTTCGCCAATGTGTTTTGAATCGGGACCTATAGCCGCAATCCATATTTGTCCTGAACCGGCAATATCGCTTCCGTGAGACGTCCATTGTTCTTTAATACTATCACCTCTGCCATGATCGCAGGTAACAATCAATGTTGTATTGTTTTTATATTCAGGCATGCTTTGTAAAAGCTCCCATATATCGGCAATCATACCATCTTCTGAATGCGCACTGTTTAAATATTGATCATAAGCGCCGCCGTGTGCATAATCGTCTGTTTCATCAAAAGCTATATACAACACTTTAGGTTTATACGCTTTTAAATATTCCCTTCCTGCAAAATAGGTAAGCATGTCAGGCCGTAAACCAAGCGGTTCCGGTGCAAGAAACTGTTCATCATTTATAAGCTGCAGTTGTGTATTGTCGAAATGCAAAGTATCTCTGTCTGAATTTACATATAAACCACTGCGCCATTTATTCAATATATAAGGAAAGCAATTCCAGCTTGAAAAAACTGCAACTTTATCATGATAATTTTTTTGCCTGTTGATAAACTCTAAAACATTTTCATTTTTATTTCTGACCGTATCATTTGAGTTAACTGCTGTATCAGGATATCCGGTAAAAATTTCATTATAACCCGGATAAGAGAACCAGTATGGATTTGCATTATTAACTGCACAGCCTTTTGTTCTGTTGCCATATAACTGGCCTTCATTTTCAATGGTTGTCCATAAAAAAGGAAACAGTTTTTTTCTGCGTTCATTTATATCATTGCTCCAATAAGTTTTTACAATGTTATCTGAATCTCGGGTGAACCTTTTATTAA
>CAHJWK010000096.1 GCA_903642275.1 Chitinophagaceae bacterium | reverse complement strand
AATATCTTTTTTATTAAACACGATAATAGTTGGTATATGAAAAGATTCTGCGGAAACCATGCAACGGTCAATAAACCCTTGTGAAGTTTTTGGTTCTTTTAAAGTTGCCAGCAATAAACACTGGTCAATATTTGAAGCAATTATATGATGTTGGTTTTTATTACGCGGAGATGTTCTTGCTATATAATTATTTCTTGTTTCAATTTCTGTTATTATAGCCGAATGCGTGGCTTCATCTTCCAGTTCAATATTTACACTATCCCCAACTGCGACAGGATTGGTAGAAGTAATACCATCAATTTTAAAAATGCCTTTTATTCTCGCATTAAATAATTTGCCTGCACTGGTTTTGGCAACATACCAACTGCCCGTTGATTTATAAATTTTTGCCTGCATTATAACGAAGATACACGCAGCCTTAAGCAAATGGAATAAGGTTTGCATTGTTTAATTAAATTTTTTATGTTGAATTTTAAATTAGGTAGTAAGATGTTTACACCGCATGCAACCAAGCTATATGAAAAAACCAATGTGATTAACGTAAGCGAACATGGAAGAATAATTTCTGCAGCCACAGGTACACTATTGTATGTAGCTTCTTTGACCTTTAAAAAAAATAAAGCAGGTAATCTTATGCGGTATGGCGCATTGTATTTGATATATCGTGGCTTGTCCGGTAATTGTCCTATATCAGTAGCAATAAAGAAAAATGATGTACAAAAACATTTACCTGCTGTTAACATTCGCACAGCTTTTAATGTAAATGCACCAAGAAAAATGGTGTATGATACATGGCGCGATTTAGAAAAACTCCCGCATTTTTTAAAGCATATAAAAAAGATAAAAGTGATGGATGATAAGCATTCGCACTGGGTTATGAAAACGCCTGGTAAAATTCCCGTTGTGGAATGGAATGCAGAAATTATTGAGCAGGAAGGCGAACGTGAATTAAGCTGGCGTTCATTGCCGGGTTCTATGATTGAAACTGCGGGCAAGCTTAACTTTAGTGATATTGGTAATTCAACACAGGTTAATGTGCTTATTACATACAGGCCACCTGCAGGTTATATAGGTTCAATCATCGCAAAATATCTTAACCCAACTTTTAAAAAATATGTTGAAGAAGATGTTTTTAAATTTAAAAATTATATAGAAAAGAAAGCAGCAAAAGCCTAAGGGAATTTTTTAAAGACTGTATATCGAAGTAATAATTCAATAAGTAAAAAAACAAAAGCTGCGATTAAAAAAGGCAAATATTTATCTATGTAGTTATTATAGCCTGTAACACTAACTTTTGATTTTTCAAGCTGATTTATACTTGCGTAAATTTTTATTAAAGCATCATTATCTGTTGCGTGAAAATACTGGCCGCTGGTTTGGTCTGCAAGATTTTTTAATAAGGCTTCATTAAATTGTAATTTTTTATGCTCGACAACCGGCCCTAAAGGCGAGTCAACCATTTCGTCAACATCTTTCTCTGAGCCAACACCAATTGTAAAAATTTTAATGCCATAATATTTTGCCATCTGTAAGGCAAGGTCAGGTGGAATGGTGCCGCCAAAATCAACACCATCTGTTAATAAAATAATGATTTTATTTTTTGCTTTGCTGTTGCGTAACCTGTCAACACTAGTAGCAAGCCCGCTACCGATAGCTGTTCCTTCATCCTGCAGATAACCGCTTTCAATATTTTCTATCTGGCCTAACACTGCATCATGATCTGTTGTAAGCGGGCAAAGCGTAAAGCTTAAACTACTGAATATAACAATACCAATTTCATCACCCGGACGGTTCTTTACAAATTCAGATGCCACTTGTTTTGATGCACCTAACCTGTCCGGCGAAAAATCTTTTTCTGTCATGCTGCCGCTTATGTCAAAGCATAACATAATATCTATGCCTTCGCCGGTAGTTTGTGTTTCTGTAAACTTTTCTCTTGGTCTTGCCAATGCAATAATCAAACATATTATGGCAATACATCGCAACGCAAATAATATATGTTTTGCGCTTGTTATTAAACTTGCTTCACCCTTTATAAAATGCGTTGTTGTTACCAATAAAGATGCCTGCTGTTTCTTATTGCGTTTTATATATTCATAAATTAAAATGGGCAATAATAATAATGCACCAAGCACCCATGAATGTGCAAACTCAATATGTTTAAGCCAGGCTGTTAGCATTATGCATTACTTGTTGTGTTAAATTATCCAATTGGTTTAGGTTGAATATCACATCCTGTAAAATGGTTTGGCTTTGTATTACAGGCGGCATGTATTTAGCAAATTTTACTGATGCATTCATCTCAAATATCTCATACATCTTTATGCGCAAAGTTGCATCCGGTATAAACACTTTTATACTTTGGAGCAACTCATTTGTAGTTGCCTGCATAGGTTGAGCATTCGTCGTTTCTTCAAAATATTTTCTGCAGATTATATCAATATCAGAATGAAATTTTTTTATTTGGACATCGGTTTGTAATGGTTCATCCTGTAGTTGCTGCAGCTTTTCTAAAGCGCGTTGAATAGGCGTTCCACTTAATATAGTTTTGGGTGCGACAATGCGTTTGCTTTTTATTTTTTTTATAATGATAAAGACGACTATAGCAGCAATTAATACTGCAGCGCCAATAATTACAGGCAGCCAGTTAAATGGTGTTTGCACTTCTATGATGTCTTTTAACGGATGATATGTTTTCATTGCAGAAACATCAACCGGCAAAACAGTTAAGTAAACAGCAGGTGAAGCAATGGCTATTTGCTTGCCTGTAGTTTTATCCTTCAGTATAAAATTAAACGGACCAAGCTGCCACCTGCCGGAATCAAAACCTGTTATTATAAAATTCTGCTGAAAAGTATTAGTGCCGTTTACTTCAATGGTATCAATACTGCTGCGTTTAATTACTTCTATATGATTGAGCGTATCATTTATCTGCGGCCAGCTTACAACAAATAACAGCAAAGGGTTAACACCGGTAAGATTTAATTGCATTGTAACCTGTTCTCCTAACAATATCTTATCTCTGTCTAATGAAGCTGAAACAGATTGTGAAAAAGAAACAAGAAACAAGAAGCAAGATGTAAGGAGTAAAAAAAGTTTCTTGCATGATTTGAAAGCAAACCATTGACCACTGACAATTGACCTCTGACTTTTTCTCATACTCTCTTCATAAAAAATTCCTGCAAGGCTTTTACATAATCATCACCGGTTGCAAGCTGAATAAGATCTGCACCTGCCTGTTTAAAATTCTGCTTTGCATCTTCCTGAATTTTTTTGTACTGGCGGTTATAATTGTATTGAGTAAGATTATCATTTGTATTTATCAGCATGCTGTCTCCTGTTTCTGCATCTTCTACTTCAATCAAACCAATCTTTGGCAATTCTTTATCGTGCCTGTCATATACCTGTATTCCAATAATATCATGTCTTCGGGCTGCAGTTTTTAAAGTTTGCTCATAACCTGCATCTGCGAAATCACTTAAAATAAAAACTATGCTTTTATGTTTGGTTACGTTATTTAAATAAGCAATTGCTTTTGCGATATCTGTTTGTGCAGAATGTGGTTTATGCATCAGCATTTCACGCATCATATACAGCACATGGTCTTTACCTTTTTTTGCAGGAATATATTTTTCAACCTTATCGCTGAAAAAAATTAATCCAACTTTATCATTGTTGGTAATGGCAGAAAAACCAAGCACAGCAGCCAGTTCTATAGTAAGATCTTTTTTTGTTTGCCTGAATGTGCCGAACAAACTGCTGGCGCTAACATCAATCAATAAAAAAACACTAAGCTCTCTTTCTTCTTCAAAAATTTTACTGTATGTATTACTCATGCGGGCTGAAACATTCCAGTCAATGAAACGAATGTCATCACCTGCCTGGTATTCCCGCACTTCTTTAAAAGACATGCCTTGTCCACGGAATGCAGTATGGTATTCACCCGTAAACAAATGATTGGTTAAACGTCTGCTTTTAATTTCAAGCGCTCTTACTTTTTTTAATAATTCGCTTACTTCCATTTAATTAACAGCTTATAGTTGATTGTTGACAGTAATAAATAACTATCGCTTTACTCACGGCACATTCACTGTTCTTAAAATTTCTGAAATGATTGTTTCCGCATTTATGTTTTCTGATTCTGCTTCGTACGTTAAACCAATACGATGACGCATAACATCTTTACAAATTGTTTTTACATCATCGGGAATTACAAAACCTCTTTTGCGTAAAAATGCATGTGCTTTGGCTGCCAGTGCCAGATTTATACTTGCCCGTGGCGAGCCACCATAACTGATGATACTTTTTAATTTGCCCAATCCATATTGATCAGGAAACCTTGTTGCAAAAACTATATCAACAATATACTTTTCAATCTTTTCATCCATATAAACCTGCCTGGTAAGTTGTTTACCTTCATTCAATTCATTAATACTTACTACTGCATTTATTGATGGCAATGAAAGGGCCTGCACCTGTTGGCGCAGGATGAGTTGCTCTTCCTGTTTGCCCGGATAATCAACAATAACCTTTAGCATAAAGCGGTCTACCTGCGCTTCAGGCAAAGGATAAGTGCCTTCTTGCTCCAGCGGATTTTGAGTGGCAAGTACCAAAAAAGGTTCTTCAAGCTTGAATGTATTGTCACCAATGGTAACCTGCCTTTCCTGCATGGCTTCAAGCAAAGCGCTTTGCACTTTTGCAGGTGCACGGTTTATTTCATCAGCTAAAATAAAATTGGCAAAGATGGGTCCGCGGCGCACCATAAATTCATTACGCTGCTGGTTATAAATCATGGTACCAACAACATCAGCGGGCAATAAATCTGGCGTGAATTGTATGCGGCTGAATTTTGCCTGCACGGCTTGTGCCAGCGATTTTATGGTAAGCGTTTTGGCAAGCCCCGGCACACCTTCCAGCAACACATGCCCATTGCTTAACATCGCAATAAGCAAACGGTCAATCATTTCAAACTGGCCTACAATTATTTTGTTTAATTCATTGCGCAACCTTTCAGTAAAACTGGATGTCTGCTGAATTTTTTCATTTAATATTTTTATATCTTCTCCTGTTTGCATTAATTAAATTTAGAGCGCTACAAATTAAGCAGGCATTCATCATCAAAAAATTATAACTTTTTGCGGGAACATTAACCAACAATTATGCCGTGTAAAACTGGTTAAATGTTATTGAAAAATCATCTAATCATTATACGTTGGTTTATCTTGGTAATGATCGTGTGCTTGTATCTCTTGAAGGCATAAATATTTCTGACAATGAATTGAAAAACGTTGCAAAGAACCTGAACCTGAAAGTGAGTTAAGGCAGAAACATGATTTGTCGTTCCAATAATTTTATGCTCACCTTTCCTTAAGCAATGACTTATTGACTTTTTACCAATGACTTCCATGCTACCTTCGCCGCATGGCAATATATGCACATGATGAAATAGTTCCTGATAAGCAAAGCGCGCTTGCAAAAAAAACACAAGTGGCTGCAATGTTTGATGCGATTGCAAAACGCTATGATTTTTTAAACCACTTTTTAAGCGCTGGTATTGATAAAAGCTGGAGAAAGAAAGCGATAAATGAATTAAAGGAAATCAATCCCAAAAAAATATTGGATGTTGCTACCGGAACCGGCGATGTTGCCATTCTCGCCTGTAAAATTTTAAAGCCTGAAGAAATAATAGGTATTGATATTTCTGATGGCATGCTTGCGCTTGGCAGAATTAAAATTGAAAATCAAAATCTTTCAGATACTATTGAATTGTTACATGGCGATAGCGAAACAATAAACTTTAATTCTGATTCGTTTGATGCGGTAACCATTGCTTTTGGTGTAAGAAATTTTGAACATCTTGATAAAAGCCTGGTTGAAATTTTCAGAATTTTAAAACCAGGTGGTAAGATTTCAATAATAGAATGTACAATGCCAAGAGTTATATTATTAAGAAGTTTTTACAAGTTGTATATGTTCAAAATGATTCCGGCGTTTGGGAAATTATTTGCCAGTAATGAGCAGGCATATACCTATTTAAACAAATCCGTACAAGCCTTTCCGGACCGCTCAGATTTTTTAGCAATAATGCAAAAGGCAGGGTTTAAACAAACTTATTTTAAACAGCTCAGCTTAGGATTATGTTGCATTTACTGCGCAAGCAAGTAACCATTATATTTTGTTTTCTTTTTTCAGCAGCAGGTTTAAGAGCACAAAAAGAAATGAATCGCCCGGATCATGATAATCTTTCCTATTATTTTGGGTTAACGTTTGGTTATTCTAATATGAATTTGCATACAGAAAAAGATCCACGCTTTTTGCAATATGATAGTATACTTTCTGTTGAACCTGGTGCAAGCGGTGGTTTTTCCGCAGGCTTGCTGGCAACATTACATCTTAATAACCGGTTTGAATTTCGTGTGGCACCGCAATTAATGGTTGGTGGCGCAAAATACTTTACTTACACTTTAAAATATCCAAATGCAAATGAGACGCCTGTTGAAAAGAAAACACTGCCATCAACTATATTTACTTTTCCTGCCCAAATAAAATTTAATTCTGACCGCATTGATAATTTCCGTGTATACATGTTAGCCGGCTTAACCGCTGATATTGATCTTGCCAGCAATTCAAATGAAAGAAATGCAGAAGATTTAATCAAGCTTAAAAAGAATGATTTTGCTATTGAAGGCGGTGTTGGATTTAATTTCTTTTTGAAGTTTGTAACTTTATCACCCGAAATAAGAATTCATAACGGCCTTACTAATATTCACGATAGGGATCCGGATCTTAAATTTTCCAATGTGCTTGACCAGTTAAAATCAAGAATGATAATTTTCTCAATTAATATAGAACCTTAATTTTTTACAGGTACGGCTTTCTTCTTTGTTGTTTTAACGCCAATGAACGGCTGCATATAAACAGGCATAATGTTGCGTTTTTTTACCATCTTTCCGGCTATTGGTTTTTGATACTCTACGTAATAAATTTTCAAAAGAATAATAAAGTACGAAATCAGCAATGGGCCAAATATGAGCCCAAGAAAACCAAAATAATTCAGCCCCAGAATTACGCCCAGCACCGTAACAATCGGGTGCACGTCTGCCATTTTTTTAGCAAGAACAAACCGTACAACATTATCAAGACTGCCCATTATCAATGCTCCGTATACCAATACAAATACACCCTGCCAGGTATGGCTTGTCATAAAAAGATATATTGCCGCAGGCACAAAAATCAACCCGGTCCCTACTACCGGTATTAAGGCCGCGAAACCAGTAATCACACCCCAAAATCCTGCCTGCTGAAGCCCCCCAATCCAGTAACATAGAAAGCCGGCAAAGCCTTGTGCAACAGCAATAGCAGGTATGCCCACAGAATTACTGAAGGTTTGATGTACCAGCTCATCACCAAACAATTTTATTTTATCTTTTTTAAATGGCAGGTAAAATACAATAGCTGCTTCCATACGGTTAATGTTTTGAAGCATATAATAATAAAAAAAGTACATCATTAGAATGGTAGTTATAAATCCAAAGCTTTGCTTTAATATACCTGATAAAATTGTAGAGGCATAAGATTGTATAGAACGAAGACTGTCATCAGAAATCAATTTATAATGAAAGCGCTGCTGTATAATGAAATCAAGGTGTTTAACGGATTCTGTTATTGTTTTAGGATTAGCCAACACGGCACTAATCTTGTTATAAAGTAGGCTGGCAAGTAGTGCAATAGGTAAAAGAATTACAAAAAAAGAAATGAGAATGATAAGAATTGCGGCTAAGTTTTTGTTCCATTCCTTTTTTATCAGCCATTGTGCGAAAGATTTGCTTAAAACATAAAGCATTATAGAACCAAGAAACGCAGAAACAAATTGAATTAGGCTTGAAAACAAAAAAATGGCAAAAAGAATAATGATTGCTAAAAAAATAAACTTATTAATCTTGTTATCTTTAGCGTTTTCCATACACAAAATTAAAAATTGATTAAAACATAAAATAACTATTATTTCATTCATCAAATTCAACAATTATGAGTACAGGTCAAAAATTTTTATCAGGAATTATTTTAGGTGTTGCAGTTGGTGCTGCTATCATTTTGGTATCAAAAACAGATAAAGGAAAAGAGATTTGGTCTGATATAGAAGATGCCACTGATGATATTAAATATAAAGCAAAGAATAAGTATAGTGACGCAAAAGATAAGTACAGTGATGTAAAAGAAAGTGCTATAGATAAGTATTCATCACTTGCAAAAGACTTAAAAAGCCTGCTTAAAAAAGGTAAATCATTTATTGAAGATCTTGAAGATAAAGCTAAAAGTTTCGCAGATTAAATATCAATTAAAATTACATGATGGCGCAGGAACAAAATTTTTTTACTGAATCAACGAACAAATTAAAACAATATTTTCAGCAACGTGTATTGCTGATGCGCCTGCAGGCTACAGACAAAGTTTCTAAAATTGCATCGGGAATTATAACTGCTATTTTAATAGTTATAGTTGGTATATTCCTGTTGATTTTTTTAAGTATAACGTTAGGATTATTATTTGCGCATTTAACACATAGTATGGTTTTAGGTTTTGGTATTGTGGCGTTATTATACCTGCTGATTTTTTTGTTTATATTATTGTTTCTTGGGAAAATTTTGAGGAACTTGTTTGTAAATAAGCTTATAAGTCTTATTCATAAAAAAAATTAATATGGCCGGTTCAAGAATAGTTGTAGCGAATGGTGTATATGATTTATCTGAAGTTAAAACGACAGAGCATTTAAAAGAGGAAATCAACTTATTAAAAGCTTCTGTAAAGAACGATGAAGAAGGTTTGAAATTACATTTTCGTAAAGCTCCTCAGCAGGTTTTAAAATCAACTGCTGATGCTGTATTACCTTCTTTTATTAATACGATGATTGCAAACAGGAGTTGGAAACTTGTAACCAGTGGCATTGGATTGCTCGCAAATCCATTTTCAAAAAAATTAAGCGTTGGAAGAAATATTTTAGGTGGTGCGAAAAAGTTAGGAATGCTGGCAGCAGTTAGAGGTGCTTATAATTTATGGAAGAATAAGAAAACAGAAAAGCCAGTTGTAAAACCTATAATTCATAAAGGAATTAGGTCCTCTAATTCCCCGATTAAGTAGTAATGCTGTCTTCAATATCCAGCCTTTGTACTTCATGGATGCCATTAAGTTGTTTTAACCGGTCAACAAGTTCATCAAGTTCTTCTTTATCATGAACAAAAACTTTTATTGAACCTTCAAATACACCTTCACCGGATTCGATAGTGAGGGCAGCAATATTTATTCGTAACTCACCACTTATAATATTTGTAATTTTATTGATTACTCCAACATCATCTGTTCCAATAATTTTAAGCCCGGTTAAAAAAGAGATTTCTTTATTCTTTGCCCATTTTGTTTTTACAATTCTTGGTCCGTAATTAGCCATTAATCTTGCTGCGTTAGGACAATTGGTTCTATGTATAATTAAGCCTTTACCAGTGCTTACAAAACCAAATACCATGTCACCTGGTATTGGGTTACAACACTTAGCCAGTGAATATTTTATTTTATCACTGCTCTCACCAAAAATAATAAGCTCTGAATCTTTTTTTGGTATTGATTTTATTTCAGTCTCAGGTTTAATTTCTGTGATTGTTTTAACAGGCTTGATGAACTCTAATTTATCACCAATCACTTTAAACTCTTTCAGCTCTTTTAAATCTGTTTGCTTAACCGCAATATTGTAAAACAAATCCAATTGCGAAGGCACTTTATAATAGCTTACCAATTCATCAATATTATGTTGATTAAGCGAAGCACCTAAGCTATCCAGCTTCTTTTGCATCATAACTTTTCCATCTTCTGCAATCTTTCTTTTTTCTTCTTTGAGTGAATCTTTTATTTTGGTTTTTGCTTTTGCCGTAACAACAAACTGCAGCCATGCATCAGAGGGTTTTTGCTTGCTGCTGGTAATAATTTCAACCTGATCTCCGCTGCGCAGCTTGGTGCTTATCGGCACCAGCTTATGATTCACTTTTACACCAATACAACGACTACCAATAGCTGAGTGAATCGCAAAAGCAAAGTCAAGGCCAGTGCTATTTACAGGCAACATTTTTACATCGCCTTTAGGCGTATAAATATATATTTCTTCAGCAAGAAAACTGGTTTTAAAATCCTGTAAAAAGTCAACACTATCTGTATCCTGGCTGCTGATTACTTCACGTATCTGTGCAAACCATTTATCAAAGCGGTCTTCTTCGTTACTGCCTTCTTTATACTTATAATGCGCTGCCAAACCTTTCTCCGCAATTTCATTCATGCGGTTGGTTCTTATCTGCACTTCAACCCATCTTCCCTGCGGACCCATTACGGTTGTATGCAAAGCTTCGTAACCATTATTCTTCGGGTTGCTTAACCAGTCACGCAAACGTTCGGGCGATGGCATGTATTCATCTGTTATCAAAGAGTAAACTTTCCAGCAATCTTCTTTTTCTTTTTCGGGTGATGAATAAACGATGATGCGAATGGCAAACAAGTCATACACTTCATCAAAATCAACGCCTTTCTTTTTCATCTTATTCCAGATGGAATGAATGCTTTTGGGGCGGCCATAAATATCAAAATCCAAACCCGTTTTTTTAAGTTTCTCTATTATTGGTTTGATGAATTCATTGATATACCGGCTCCGTTCACGCTTTGTTTCTGAAAGCTTCTTTGCAATCTCCTTATAAGCCTGCGGCTCGAGATATTTCATCGAAAGATCTTCAAGCTCAGTCTTGATATTATACAATCCCATACGATGCGCAAGCGGTGCGTAAACCCATATCGTTTCGCTTGCAATTTTTAATTGTTTTTCAGGCTTCATATAATCCAATGTGCGCATATTATGCAGCCTGTCTGCAAGCTTTATCAAGATTACACGTGGATCATCTGTAAGAGTTAATAATATCTTCTTAAAATTCTCTGCCTGCTGGCTGCTGTTGGTATCAATTACATTGGATATCTTGGTTAAGCCATCCACGATTCTCGCTATTTCAATACCAAATTCACGCTCTACATCTTCCAGCATTACATCAGTATCTTCAACCGTATCATGCAACAAAGAACAGATGGTTGAACGAACACCAAGGCCAATCTCTTCAACACAGATCATAGAAACAGCAATAGGATGTACAATGTATGGTTCGCCACTTTTACGCCGCATAGTTTTATGTGCATCCACCGCAATTTCAAATGCACGGCGTATCAGTTCTTCATCATCTTTTTTAAGCTTTGGTCGCAACAATTTTAAAAGGCTGCGATATTGCCGTAAGATCAATTTCTTTTCCTGCTCTTCTGTAAGATTATATTTGGGTAATACGATCTCTTGTGTGGTTACCTGCTCTGCATCCATGCATCACAATTTACAAATTTTGTTTTACATACATTTCAAACAAGAATAAATTAACTTGTGCGTTTCAATTTATTGTTCAGGAAATAAAAGAATGATAATGATGTTTGAAATATTAATAAATATAAAAGCAGATATTATTTATATAAAGCCTGGTCTTTCATATAATCAATTCCAGTCTTCTTAAGATATGCAATTCCCATTTGCTTAAATTTACTATAATGGGAGCAAAAGTTTTTCCATCTTTAGTAAGATTATATTTAGGTAATACAACTTCCTGCATGCTGTGTTTCCATGTATCATTATTTACAAATTTTGTTTATATAAGTTCAGATTGAAACTACAATAATATTTACTATACATTAGTTACGTTAAATAGTTTGTCTTTTAATAAAGGCTTTGTATTTAACCTGGCAAAAATTATACAGGAACTTAGCGCAAACAGGTTGATTTATAAATTACTTACTGAACTTCATAAACACTTACATTTGTTTAAGCGCTTTACCCTATTGTAGCGTTATATATTGAAGCGAGTAAAGCCATATTATTTCTTCCTGATACATTTAATCCTGCTTGCATTGTTGCAGCAAAATACCGGCTGTGTTAAAGAATATAGTTTTGAAGGCGCAAATACTGATACCACTGCAGTTGACACAACTACTTCAACCGATTCAACGGATACTACTACTGCAACTACAACTATCATCTTACCACAATGTGCATTTTGCAACTCCGTTAAACCGGTTTCACAGGGCGAATGGAATTTTAAAACAGGCGACGCTTTCCTTTGTGGCACATTTACAAACTCCGGTTTTTTTGCCGGTGATAAAAAAACGGCTTTCACTTTTTTTGGTCCTTCTGCCTGTTCGGTTGATACGGGCATCGTAGTATCAGTTTATTTACCTGTTCCGTTAGACCAGGACCGCTATAATATTACTGCATCAGGCACTGCTTTCTATTATTATGACCATAATTCTGTAAACAATATACTTGAAAGCAATTCCACATCTTCATTTACCGTAACTGTTCAAAGCTTTATTTATGCAACCGGGATTGTTACAGGTACCTTCAGCGGTGGCGCATATACGCCGGACGGTAAGCTGGTATATGTTTCTGACGGACATTTTATTGCACCCTTACATTAGTAATATCATAAAGCAAAGTTTCAAACCAATCAGATTATTCATCAGCTCCAGTCAAAATCTGCTATCTTATTATCCAGTTTCCATTTAGAGGGAAAAGGATTAGTAAGCCAATCCAAAGGCTCACCAATAGTCTGTTGTTGAGATGCATCATCGAAACACTGTTTGATAAATTGTTTTTGTTCTACACCAACAGCATCAGGCTGTGCCGATATAAATAAGGGTGCCGAACTCTGCGCCAGCAACTGCATCCATTGCTTGTTTTTACTCCACGGAATAGAAGTTGTTAATCCTACACAATCGCCATCCACCGCGTAAAAATTTTTATGCTGCACCATTCTGAAACCCATTGTATTTACACCCATCTTTCTTGTGCGTTCCCATTCTTTGCCGCTGGTATCATCACCAATACGGTTCAGCTCAAATACGCCTGCAGATAAATGCCCGACCGTGTTGCAACCTATGATATACGTATCACCGGCAGCATCACGTATTGCTTTGTATAAATCCAAAATAATCTCAGCGTTGGTTCTCGAACTATCATTGAATTGCCAGCCTTCTTCTGTCATGCCGTCCGTCATTTGAAAACCCCATTTGCTGAAAATATCAAACGTGGTATAATCATGCTTTATCATTTCAAAGCCCCATTGTTTATACAGGCTGAAAAGGGTTTTTATGTACTGAATATTTTCGTCGATGGTTGGGTCAAGCGTTCCGCCATCATCTTTATTATCATTTTGAAAACGTGGGGCAATTAATTTTTTATTTACACCTGGCTTTGCCAGTAATGGCCTTGTCCATAAACCCGGGCGCATGCCTAACTTTTTAATATCCTCCACCAGCTTTGGCATATTAGGGAACTTCTCATTGGGCTTTGTATAATCAGCACCGGCTGACCAGCCATCATCAATAACAGAGAAAGGTTTATTACCTGTACTGGTTGCCAGCGGCGCCAGTAATGCTGTATGCTGCAAAATAAGGTCGGCTGAATTATTTCCATAAGCAAAGTACCAATCGTTAATACCATACACCGGTTGTTTAGGCAGGCGTGGTGCAGCACACAAACTGCCGCAAAACCGCCGTACCGTTGCAAACACATTTTCTTTGCCTTCATTTTTTGTAGTAATAATCTCAGCTGCACTTAACATTCGTGTGCCTAGCTGTACACCATTTCCGCCGTTTCTTACATCAAAGTTTAATGCAAGGTTATTATCAGTAACCTGCCAGTAACAAAAAGCGCTGCTGCCTGTTTTAACGCCGAAGCAAACGGTGTTTTCTTCATTATATTCTACACAATACCAGGGTAATTTTTTTGTTGTGTTGATGGATTGCCAGCTTACATCACCGTATGTTCTTTCCCAGGCATCGCCCATAACAACAGTAGTTTTTTGCGCAGGTATCTTCCATGATAACTTAACCTCTTTCAACGGTACTGATGGGCAATGAATAAATATGAATACTGAATCTTTCAGCGGTTTAAGTTTAACCACAGCATCTCTGAACGTCCAGGTTTGTTTATCTGAAGATTGCATTGTATAAACCTTATTGCCTGATAAAAACTGCACTGCATCAGGCATTATCATAAGTGCTGTTTTTTTGCCTGCTGCTTTTACATAATCAGATATGATTAAAGCGCCAAGTGATGCGCCACTTAGTTGTATAAAGTTCCTGCGATTCAATTTTTATTTCAAAAGTACATGTTCTCTTTACTTTTTATTTAGTCATATTTGTTTTCTGAAGTATTTACTAAATGCTTCGCATTTTCTTTTCTCTATACTTTTTTTCTTGATATAAAAAGGCAACCGTAATAGAAGGTTGCGTAAAAAAATCAAGAACGGATGATAAGCAACACATCCGTTCATTGTCCTTTGATTTAGCTTTTTGTACTATTGCTTCTTCATCATCTAAGCCTTGATTTTTAACTCCAACTCGCTAACATTTATCACACACATTTAAAGCATCAGCATCTAACTACTCATCAACTTCTGCAAATTATGCGGCGGGCGGCCCGGACAAACGACCGGAGGCTTCGGGTTGTCCTTGATTTTTTGGTTCTTTTGCATCAAGGCAAAAGAACAATAAGAAAACTGTATCATGTACATAAAGAAAAATTCTACCTTAGTCCAACCAACATATGCTTACCCTATACATACTTCTCGCCATAACAATCATCTTACTCATTATTCTAACCATAAAATCATTCACCAAAAACAACAACGAAGAAGAATTAAACAACCTCACCACAAAACTTGAAGCAAACACATTAAAGCTCGAAACAATCATCAACGAAACTCACCGCATCGAAGAATCCGTAAAAAAAGAAATCTCCTTTAACAGGATAGAAACCACCAACCAATCCGCAAGAGCCAGGAACGAATTAACACTTGCACTCACTTCATTTAAAACAGATCTTGCCGAAACCATTCAGCAATTCAACAGCATACAGAAAGACAACTTTTATGCATTGCTCAACAAGCAAAGTGAGCAAAATGAAACCACCGCAAAAGGCATTGGCGACATGCGCAACACCATCGAGCAAAAGGTAAAAGATATGCAGCAAAGCAATGAACAGAAGCTCGAGCAAATGCGTATTACCGTAGATGAAAAACTGCAGAAAACCCTCGAAGCACGCCTCGGTGAAAGTTTCAAACTCGTAAGCGAACGCCTCGAAGCCGTGCACAAAGGCTTGGGCGATATGCAA
>CAHJWK010000095.1 GCA_903642275.1 Chitinophagaceae bacterium | reverse complement strand
AAATTTGCGTATAACATCTGTTACACGCAACTCTATCAGTTTGCAATGGCAGGACAGAGCTTATAATGAAACAGGCTACCAGGTATGGAGGGCGGCAGACAGTACAGCAAACTATACTTTGTTTACAACACTTGCAGCTAACACAACATCATTTACTGATGCAAATCTCAGCAGTAATAAAACATACAACTATGCTGTAAGGGCAGTTAATGGCTCGTCTTATTCAGGGTTTTCTAATACAGTTGCCGCAAGCACTTATGCTTATAATGTCTATTTGAATTATACGTATAATAATTATGCGCCGCTGCCATGGAACAACCTGAACGCTTTACCTGCAAATGGTTATACATGGAATAATTTCTTTGATGAAAAAGGCATTACCACAAGCACAGGCATGCAATTAAATTCAGACTGGGCGGGCCTCTACTCCCTGGGTGTAAATCCGTTAAATAACTCAGGTATTTATCCTGATTCGGCAATGATTGATAGTTACATTTTATTCCCTGGCCAAACTGGTAAAATACAGATAACAGGGTTGAATGTGGGAATGAAATATGACTTTACTTTTTATGCAAGTGCACAGATTTACGAAAATCTGAATACCGCTTATACAATTAATGGTGTAACAACAATATTAGACCCGTCATTAAATGTAAACGGAACACAGACTATTTATGGTGTAACACCTGATAGTTATGGTAACGTAACTATAACTGCTGCTACAGCAGATGCAGGTTCAAATTTTGCTTTACTTGGTGCGTTAGTAATTGGCGGATATACCCCGTCTGTTTCTAATATAACGCCTGCATTGCCTGCATCACAAAACACACAATCAGCTAGCTCGGCTCAAACAGCAGTTGTAATGCAAAAGTTCAAAAGTCTCAACAGAAAACTGACATGGAATTGAAAGCGTTCCCGAATCCTTTCCATGATAATTTCACGTTGTCGGTGCCTTCACAAAATAATAACAGCAGGGTACAAGTAATGATTTATGATATTACCGTAAAGATGGTTTACAGTAATGAATTTGGCAATCTTTATTCAGGGGTAAATTCTTTAAAAGGTGATAACAAACAGCAATTTAGCAGCTGGCATCTACACAGTAGTTGTAAGAAATGCTGACACCAAAGAAATAAAAACAATGAAGCAATAAGAATCCGTATTGTTTAATTGTTACGTTTCCTTTGAAACGCAGAATACAAGTAATTGTTTCCTGCGTTTTTTTATACATCAACCGAAGTATATTTAAAATCTAATCGATTTTTTATCGTATATAATCAAATGTTTATAATTTAATATGTTTATAAATTACCTTATTTGTTTAAGAATTGCAAGTCAGTATTATTATGCATTACTTTCTGAAAAATATTTACAAAGCAAAACTTATAATAAAAATTTCCGTTATTGATTTTTTGTTGCATAATATTTGTTTATAAGCACATAATAATTAATTTATAAAACAAAATCAAAACGCTAATTCAAAATAAAGCGACTAGTTGGTTAGTCTTCATTATTTTAATTGGACTGAATAATGCTTAACCAAGAAAAAATTCTTTTCATTCTTTATTAATTTATTTTTTAACCACTAAAACTTCAAAATTTATTAAAATTATTTTTTTAATAAAGCGTTAGTAAAACAATTTTTTCTAGTAATACTTACTCTTAAGAATAAGTTGTTATTTAAAATATCAATACCATGAAAAAATTTTATCTTTTAAGCCTGTTATTATTTTATTTCTTCAGCTCATCTGGTCAATCAGTACTTGATCCAAATGATACAGTTGTTACTTACAATCCAGATGTTCCTGTTACACAACCAACTTATGGACAAATCGGAAAGTGGGTTCGTACCAAAAGATTAAGCTGGAATACGAATGAGTATAAATGTTATATATATGAAGGCTGCGCTTTCAGGCTTCATTTTCCAAAAAGTTATAATCCAGGTGTTAACGATGGCAAAAAATATCCTATGATTTTATTTTTTCATGGTTTAGGTGAAATAGATACATCTATTTATGATAATGAATACCAGTTATATCATGGTGGCGATGTTTTTCAGGCGGCTATTGACAATGGTACTTTTGATGGTTATGCATTATTCATGCAAAGCCCCAGTTTTTGGACTGATGCTCAATTTCAAAAGATTTCGGAGATAATGGATTATATGATTGCTAATAATAAATTAGATCCTTTTGCAACAACTGCAAATGGTGAATCGGCTGGCGGACAGGGAACATGGGACATGATGTTTTCAAAGCCAACTTATGTGGCTGCAGATATTCCTTTATCTTCAATCTCTGTTTTGTACACCAATCAGGATACAATCAACAAAATAAAATTTACGCCGATTTGGGATGTGCAGGGTGGCCAGGATTTATCTCCGGCAGCACCTACGGCACATCAGGTTAGAGATGCGATGGTTGCAGCAGGAGCCAATTTTACTTATACAGAATTTAGTACACAAGGTCATGATACTTGGGATTCAACATGGCTGCTTCCTCAGTTTTATCCATATATATTAAGCGCTTATACATCCAACCCTTATACATTATTCGGGCGCACTAAGTTTTGCCCCGGTGATAATATTAATGTAACAATCGGTTTAACAGCAGGCTTTCAGGCTTATCAATGGAGAAAAAATGGCAATTTTATATCCGGTGCTATTTCAAATAGTATAAATGTTACCGATACAGGAACTTATGATGCACGTGTGGAAAGAAATGGTATTTGGTCTGAGTGGTCGAGAATACCTGTACAAATTGTTATTCAATCAGCAAGTCCTACGCCACCGATACAGGTTTCAGGTCTAATGAGTACAGCTATAACCGCAGCTGATGGTAAAAATTATGTGAACCTGCAGGTTTCAGGCAACGGAGCTTATACAAGTTATACATGGAAAAAAGTTGGTTCTGACAGCATTTACAGCACTCAACCAATTTTTACTGCCACACAACCGGGATATTATACAGTTGCAGCGCTTCCTCAATACGGTTGCTCGGCTTTATATTCTGCTACATTTAAAGTAATTGACGCAAAAGGACCTAATGCACCTATTGCAGTTAAAAGCCTGGTTGCAAACACACTATCCAATACACAGGTACAATTAAGCTGGGGCTATCCTGCACAAGTGGCTAATATACCAACTGCTTTTGAAATTTACCGTGGTACAAAAAGCGGAGTATACTCATTTATAACGCAGGTAAATCCATCTGTAAAAAACTTTATTGATTCCGGTATTTCACCTAAAATGAAATATTATTATACTATTCGTGCAATAGATTCAACTGGTGCAGCAGCTTTATCAAATGAAGCAAATGTGTCAATTTCTTCTGATACTATACCACCTTCCATTCCTGCCAGTCTTAAAGTAATTTATACAACCCCTACAACTGTTTCAATTGCATGGGCCGCTTCTACAGATAATGTAGCAGTAGATCATTATAATATTTATGTAGGGGGAACGCTTATAAATATTACAAAAAATACATCTTTTATTTTAACTGGCCTTGTTCAAAACCAGTCTTATGCTATTTGTGTAAAAGCAGTAGATAGCAGTAACAATATATCTGTAAAAAGCAATCAGGTAACTGCAGTACCTATGCTTGGTGGTTTACAATATCGCTATTATGCCGAAAAAGTGCCATGGAAAATATTACCGGATTTTGAAGCACTAACACCAACCGAAACCGGCATAACAAGAAATACAATTCTTACTGTAGCTAAGCAAAGCAATTACTTTGGTATTGTTTGGCAGGGTTATCTTAATGTTCCTGTTACCGGAGTTTATACCTTTCAAACAACTTCAGATGATGGCAGCGCTTTTTGGTTTAATTCTTATACGCCAACAGGAAGGCGCACTATAAACAATGATGGGGCACATGGCTTAGTATCAAAAAAATCAGCCGCTATTAACATAACCGCCGGTGTATACCCGGTTTATATAGAATATTTTCAATACAGCGGTAGTAAAAGCATGGCTTTATCATGGTCATCAACTGCATTGTTTGGTGACACAGCTCAGCGTAATATCACAGATACGTTCTTTAACGGAACTTACAATTATGCCGGGGTAACGCCCGCAGCGCCAACCAATCTTACAGCTACAACAATGGCTTATGATAAGGTTAGGTTAACCTGGAAGGATAACAGCAATAATGAAAGCGGCTTTGAAATTTACAGCTCAACAAGTGTTAATGGTATTTATAATCTTATTGCAGTTTCTGCTGCAAATGCAACGTCGTACAAAGATTCTGCATTGACACCGGCAACAACTTATTATTATAAGATACAGGCAATCAACAAATATGGCAATTCAGGATTAAGCACCTTAGCCAATACTACAATAAATGGAATTAATTATAATTATTATACCGGAGTATGGGCATCTGTTCCAAATTTTACACCGCTAACACCTGTAACTTCAGGTTCAGCCTCAAATTTTGTTTTACAGGGTGCTAGTGGCCATGGTTACGGATTTTTATATCAGGGCAAAATAAATATTTCAACAACGGGAACCTATACCTTTTATACAACATCAGATAACGGAAGCAATCTGTATATAGATGGTTATTCAGGCAGTAATTCGGTTTTGAAAAATGTCTATTCTTCGGCACCACATGAACAATCTGGCAGCATTAATCTTACTGCCGGCACCCATACAATTTTTGTTTCATATTTTTATAATGATTCTGGCAATTCAGGAAATGCAGCTTTAAGTGTTAGCTACCAAGGCCCGGGCATATCAAAACAAATTATTCCGAATTCTGTATTAACATATCAGGGGTATTTATCATCTGCAACTACATATGCTTTGCCTGCATCACCTGATGCGCCATCTGCATTTACAGCAACAGCAACATCTTCTTCAATAACATTAAACTGGAAAAGTATTAGCAATGCAGCAGGTTATCAGCTATTAAGGTCAATTGGTGATACCAGCAATTATAGTTTATTAACTTTATTAGATGCTTCTAAAACGTCTTATACTGATACAGGTTTAAATGCTAACCTCATTCATTATTATAAAATAAAAACAAGAGGTAATGGGGGAACTTTAAGTGTTGCATCAATAACTTCAGCAACAACAAAAAACACTGCCCCGGTTATAACAAAATTTAGCTCGCTTGCAGTTCCTTATGGTGTAATTACAACCAAAATAATAAATGCGTCTGACTCTGATGGTGATGCCTTAACTTATACAACGCTTAACCTGCCCTCATTTGCAAGCATAGCCAATTATGGCAGCGGAGGTGTTTTATTGACTACAAATCCATCAATTACAAATTTAGGAAGCTATAATAATGTAACTATAATTGCTGCTGATGCTTTTGGTGGCAGAGATAGTACTGTTTTTAAATTAACCGTTAACAGTAATTATGCGCCTTCTGTTGATTCAATTGCTGACTACACTTTAAATGAAAACGATACATTAAGTCTTTATTTAAATGCGACAGATCAAAATAGTAATGACATTCTAACCTGGTCTGCTTCAAATATGCCTGACAGCTACGTATTAAAGCAGCTTACGAATAATACAGCAAAGCTTTTTATTCATCCAAATTATCTTGCTTCAGGTACTTACACTCCGTCAGTAACAGTTAGTGATGGTCACGGTGGCATTATTGTACGCAAGTTTAATCTTAAAGTAAACGATTTAAATCCTAATATAAATGTGTATGCAAGATTTAAGAATGTTGACTCTATTGGTCAGCCATGGAACAGTATTACAGGTGTAACTACCAATAACCTTATAGATGCTTATGGCAAAACAACCAACATTAGCCTCGCATTGCAAACAACCTGGTTTGCAACATACAATGCCGGTGCAACTACGGGCAATAATTCAGGTGTTTATCCTGATGCTGTTTTAAAAGACTACTATTACTTTGGTACGTTTGGCGGCCCTGATACAGTTGCGGCAAAGATTACCGGGCTTAGTACTTCAAAAAAATACACACTTACTTTTTTGGGATCAAGCAATTATGCTGGTTATGCTGAAAATGGTTCAACTATTTACCAGGCTGGCAGCCAGGCTGTTGCATTACCTGTACAGAACAATACAAGCAATACGGTAACAATCAGCAGTGTTAAGCCAGATTCCACCGGTACTATATCTTATAAAATGTATAAAGCTGCCGGCACGCAGGCTGGTTATATTAACTCTTTAATTATAAGTTCAATTTATAATGATGGAACAACTCCTGTAACACCAACCTCACTAACTGCACAAAACACAACCACAAATAACGTACAGCTTTCCTGGAGTGATGTTGCTTACAACGAAACAGGTTATAAAATTTATCGTGCACTTAGTTCAACCCAGGTATATAGTTTGGTTGGGCAAACACAGGCAGAAGCAACAGGATTTATTGATACAAGTGTTAGTGGCAACACAAATTATTTATATAAAATTGCTGCCTATAACACAACTGGCGCTTCTGGTTACAGCAACGTAGCAGCTATTACTACTTTAGATAGAATACCGCAGCTATCAGCAATTGCTGATGTAATTATAAAAAACAATCAAACTGTTACAGTAAATATTACTGCGGCAGATGATAGCATTGACCATATTACATTGTTTTTATTAAATCTTCCATCATTTGCAACATTTACTGATAATGGTAATGGCACTGGCAAAATAATTATTACACCATCAGCAAATAATGAAGGCTTTTCTAAAGTTTATGTTGTTGCATCAGACAACAGTAATGCAAGTGATACTGTATCATTTAATATTTTAATTTCTAATCTAAATATCAGTTCAACCTACCTAAGTTTTTCTGACGGTGTTAATGATGTTCCTAAACCATGGCACCGCATTGCGTCATATCCTTATGCAGGATCTTCATACACTGGTATAAATGATGATAGTAATGTACCAACCGGAATGACACTAACTTTTAAAAACGGTTTCCAGGGTGTTGTTGAAACAGGTATGCAGCCGGTTGATGGGGATGGTATCTATCCTAATGTTGTAATGAGAACTGGCGAGTATGAAAGCACCACAGCCAATGATACTATCCAGCTAAGTGGTTTAGATACATCTAAGCTATACAATTTTGTATTTTTTAATAGTCATGATGATGGCAAGAATTGTTCAACCAACTTCACAATTGGTTCTAAAACAGTGAACTTAAATGCATCTTATAACTTAAGCAAAACAACACAAATAAATGGTATAAAGTCAGATGCAAGCGGTATAGTAAATATCATTGTAGCAAAAGATTCTGGTGCAGATTATGCATTCATTACCACATTGGTAATTCAAAGTTATGCGCCTTATTATACAAGTATTGCCCCAACAAATCTCCGCACAACCAAAATTACCCGTAATTCAATTAGCTTATTATGGCAAGACAGGGCTTCAACAGAAACGGGTTATCAAATCTGGCGTGCGTCAGATAGTTCAAATAGCTATTCTTTAATTACTACTGTTGCTACAGGCGTTAAAACATATACTGATGCTAACCTTCAGGCTAATAAAACATATACTTATATTGTGAGAGGTGTTTTTGGATCTGCTTATTCTAATTTTTCAAATACTATTACCGCAAATACGTATGCCTACAGTATATATATAAATTATACAGCATCAAATGACGGTTTATTACCATGGAACAATTTAGACGCACCACCGCAAATTGGTTATGCATGGAATAATTTCTTTGATGAAAAAGGCTTTGTTACAGGGGTGGGCATGCAGTTAAATACTGAATGGGCTGGTGTAATTTCATCAGGTATGAGTGCATCAGATAAAGGCATTTATCCTGATGTAGTAATGTTGGATAATTATGGACTTTTTCCTGGGCAAAAAGCAACTTTCCAGGTAACAGGCTTAACCTTTGGTATGAAGTATGATTTTACTTTCTTCTCAAGCTCAACCGCAATTGCAGATGTAAATGTTGCATACACTATAAATAATAGTTCTACTGTTTTATTAGATGCATCATTAAACACAAGTGGAACCCAAACAATACATGGCGTAACGCCTGATAAAAATGGTACCGTAACTATAAGTGTTTCTCCAGGAACATCTACATCATTGTTTGGTTTAATTGGTGCTATGGTTATCGGCGCATATACGCCATCTGCTTCAACTGTTATACCAGCGCTGCCCCAGGGTACTTTAAAACATACAATAGCAAACGTTGATAAAGCAAAAAATGCATTAAATAATACTGCATTAATCAACGCTTACCCTAATCCATTCCATGATTATTTTACATTAACATTTGCATCACAAAGCAACAAAGGCAAAACACAAATAATGGTATATGATATAATTGGTAAGATGGTTTACAGTAGCGAGGTTGGCAATCATAAAGGCATTAATACATTGCAGGTAATAACAGAAAATAGCTTAGCTGCGGGTTTGTATAACGTGGTAATTATTGATGCTGATACTAAAAAAACTCAAATCATTAAAGTACTTAAAGAGTAATGAATTATTTTTATTTAGGTTATTTAAGCGGTCAACCTTTGTTGCCCGCTTTTTTATTTATTCTGTTAACATCTTTCTCAATCTATAAAAAATAGCCGGATTAATTCCGGCTATTTTGAAACTATAATAGGTTATGCTTATTTGTATAAACTGTTTAATTCAGCTTTCATAGCTTTCACATCAGCTATATTATGTTCTGTCCCATTAGAAAATAAATCTTTTGAAGTGGTAGGCTTACCATAAAATTCATCATTCGTTTTATTGTCTACGCCTATGCCTGCTCCTTGTAAACTTATACCTGCAAATAACCCTTTGCTGCGTGAGTAAGAATATACTTCAGCCTGCATTTTATAATCGGTACTTGCTGTAGAGTTTCTGCCAACAGGACCGGCAGTTGCAGAAATATCGCCGCCTAAAGTAAAGCTGCCATTACCAATTTTTTGCAGGGTAGAGCTGTGTTTAAATATCAATACTAAATCTACAGACTGTACTCCTGCCTGTAAACCTAAGCTGCCACCTGTTATACTAACGAATACAGGATTGCTCCAGGTACCATCAGGCAGTTTTGCCATTGCAATACCTCTACCGTGTTTTCCGCCAACAACAAAACCGGCATTAATAAGTTTTGGCACTATAATAATGCCTTCGGTAACTTTTAAAAGATCAGAAGGAATGCTTTCCTTCATCTTACCAAATTCCTTCAATACTTGTATAGTAGCTGTAATTTTTTCGTCCTGTTTAGTCTGGCTTTTTGCCTCAGAAAAAATTAAGCCGCATGAAACAAATAAAAAAGTGAGTTTTAAAAAATGCGTTTTCATCTTTTTAATTTTTAAGATTTTTAAATGATATATTTACCATAGAGTATTAACTCCGGGGCAGTGAATAATAATTAATGGATGAACAACATTAATGCCATTAAAATTCAATTTTTTTATATTTGTTGTTTAACAACACATGCATTAGCTAAATTTGACTGATAACAACAATAGCTGTTTTGTTAATCTTCTTTCAGTTGATAAATTGCCGGTATATTCCTGCCCTGGCCATTATAATCCAAACCAAAACCAATTACAAATCTATTAGGAATTTTAAAGCAGTTATAATCCAGTTTTATTTCGTGAATGGTTGCTTCAGGCTTATGCAATAAGGCAACAATTTTTAAAGAAGCAGGTTGCTGCTTTTCTAAATCCGGCAAAAAAGCACTTAATGTTTTGCCTGTATCAAGAATATCTTCCAGTACAATCAGGTGCCTGTCTTTTAAGTTTTTATCAAGGCCTATTGCAACATTTATATTATCTGATGAAGCAGTTCCGGCGTATGAAGCCAGCTTTATAAAACATATTTCGCAAGGAATATTTATGTGCTTGAATAACTCAGCAGCAAACATAAAAGCGCCGTTAAGTATAGGTATAAACAAAGGCATTTTGCCTTCGTAATCTGCATTCAGTTTTTCAGCAAGCCTTTTTATTGCCAATTCAATTTCTGACTGGGATAAATAAGGAATGAATTCTTTATTGTGAATGCGTATTTTTTGCATTGTAGCATTAAAAATGCAAACTAAACATAATCAAAACAGTTTCCTGCTTTCTCCGTGCAATAAAATTTTATCACCGGCTTTTGGCTGATTATTTTTCTGAAGATTATTGTAAGCAAGCAGGCTTTGTAACTGAACACCCTCTTCCTGCGCAATGTCATGCATGTCTTCATTCGGCATTGCTACATGATAATCTCTTGAGCCGTGTTTTGGTTTTTTTTCAAGATAAATTAATGTTGATTGATTAAGTATATCAACATTCCCCAGATCATTATAACCAAGTAATTTTTTATAAGGTATAGCAAACTTGCTGGCTATCGCAAACAAAGAACTGCCTGCTTTTGCATACAACACATTTGTTTGATTGATTTGAAAAACACCATCAGGATAATTAATTGCTTTATCGCTTTGCTGATTCGAAACCTGGCTGGCAGCTTTTACATCGTTGATTTTTGCAGGCGATTCAAAAGCATATTTATCCTGCGTATTTAACGGTCCTGATGCAACAGTAATTTCATTATTTTGTTGCAATGCAATATCAGTATATTGTTCAAGGTCATACTTTTCAATAGTCGTAATTACGGATTGTGCATAAGACGGATTGGTTGCATAACCGGCACTCTTTAAACCATAAGCCCAGTCAGCATAATCAGTCGCATTAATATCAAATAAAAAAGTATAGTTAGGCCTGTTCTTTAAAAAATCCGAATGGTCTCGGTAAGAATCTTCAGCCGTATTATATCTTCTGAAACATTCACTCTTTCTATCATCATCATGATATACAACCTCACCCGACCAATCACTTTTGCACTTAATACCAAAATGATTATTTGATTGCTGTACCAAAGGGCATTGACCTGAATTAGATTCCAATATTCCCTGTGCTAAAGTTATCGCAGCAGGTACACCGGTTCTAATCATTTCGTTAATAGCGACCTGCTTATATTGATTGATGTAAGCCAGTGTTACATCAGATATTTGAGCATGCATGTTTAACCATAAAACAGCAGCTATAAATAATAACCCAGATTTTTTCATTAAGCTTTCTTTTTAATGAGAAGCAAGCCATCTCTGATGGTGAGAAAAACCTGTTCAGTTCTGTTATCTTTTAAAACGTGTTTGTTGAAAGCGTCAATGGCAATTGCGCTTTTGTTGTTAATTTCTTCATCGAGCACCTGTCCGTGAAAAAGAACATTGTCAGCTAAAATCCATCCACGGCTGTCTAAACGTTTTAAAACTTCCTCATAGTATGTTATGTAAGAAGTTTTGTCAGCATCAATAAAAACCAAATCCCAATCAAAATTTAAAGTCTCTATAATCTCTCTTGCATCACCAGTGTGCAAATGTATTTTTTGCTGCATACCTGCAGTGTTAATATTTTTCCACGCCGTGTTAGCATCTGCTTCTCTTAATTCAATTGTATGCAATTCACCTTTTTGCTGTAAGCCTTTTGCCAAACATATTGCACTGAAACCAGTAAATGTTCCAATCTCTAAAATATATTTCGGCTGAATCAAAGAACTAATAAACTCTAAAAACTTTCCCTGCACCGGGCCGCTTATCATGTGTGCATGAGGATGGTTTTTAATTGTATCATCATAAATTTTTTGCAACACATCATCAAGTGATGTTGTAAATGATGATGAATAATCTTCAGCTATTTTTTTTATCCATTGCATTTGGCTTTGAAATAATTAAAAGCCCCGCAAAAGTAAGTAAGCCGTTTATAAGTAACAATTCTATCCCTATGGAATAACCGTTCAGCCATGTTGTTGCATTCATACTTATTATGTATGACAGAATTGGCGCAGCTAAACAAACGAAAACCATTAACACATTTTGTTGTAAAGAACGCTTTGTAAGAATACCAAATAAAAATAATCCAAGCAATGGTCCGTAAGTATAACCTGCAACAGAAAGTATCAATGTTATTATTGATTTATCATTCATCCATTTAAAAAACATAATGCATAAAAAAAAGATAAGCGCAAATAAAATGTGTATGCCTTGTCTTATTTTTTTTGTTTGATTTTCAGTTAAGAATGTATTGCGTTTTAAGTCTAAAATATCAATACAGAAAGATGATGTTAACGCAGTTAATGCACCATCAGCGCTGGGGAACAAAGCTGATATTAAACCAATAATAAAAATGATGGACACAACACCAGGCATATAACTTAATGCAATAGTTGGAAAGAGGTCATCGCCTTTTATTGATAAGTTTTTTGATGCTGCAAACACATATAATAATCCGCCTAAAAACAAAAACAAAAAATTTACACCAACAGATATTATGCTAAATGTAAGCATGTTCTTTTGCGAATCTTTCAATGTTCTTACGCTGATATTTTTTTGCATCATTTCCTGGTCAAGCCCTGTCATACCAATAGTTAAAAAAGCGCCACCAATAATTTGTTTTATAAAAAATGAACTGCTTTTTACATCCGTATTAAAAACTTTTGTATAATTTTTTTGATGTAATGATTGAATAGCATTGCTGAATGAAAACCCAAGCGTGTTCATTATAAGATATATGCAAACGATAAGACCAAGCAGCATGCATGTGGTTTGAAGCATGTCAGTAAACACAATTGTTTTAACACCACCTTTGAAAGTATATAGCAAAATCATTAATAAAATAACGAACGTGATTAACCAGAAAGGCACATGCATATTGTCAAGAATAAAAAGCTGTATCACGTTTATCACTAAGTATAATCTTGCCGTGGCGCCAAGTATTCTTGAAATAATAAAAAAAGATGCGCCTGTTTTATAAGATGTTTTTCCAAACCTAATTAGCAGGTAATTATAGATAGATGTTACCTGTAACTTATAATATAATGGCAGCAGTATAAATGCAATCAGGCAGTAACCGATAAAGTTTCCAATCACTACCTGAAAATAGCTAAAACCATTGCTGCCAACAGTTCCTGGTACACTTACAAATGTTACCCCGCTTAGAGATGTGCCAATCATACCAAATGCAACCAGCATCCAGTTGCTGTTGCGGTTGCCAATAAAAAAAGAATTGTTATCTGCATTGCGGCTGGTGTACCACGCTACGCCAAGCAGCAGTAAAAAATATATCAGTACAAAAACAAAAAGAAGCGTTGGCGACATCATTAAAGTATGCGAAGCAAAATACAACTTCGCTATTAAAACTTATTTAATATTGTTCAGAAGATATGTTTGAATTTTTAAGAACCATACTAAGATGTTCATTTATTTATTGAAAATCTTAAAGAAGGATATTATTGTGATTCAGATTCAGTAAAAGATGCGATAAAGCATTTCGGCATGTTTAATATTATCGATCATGCTTCAGGATTTAAGCTGATTTTGTTGTTTAAAGAATCAACCTTTTAGACAAACTGAATTTAAAAGAAGAGTGATAATTATTTTTTAAGAGATGAAAGTATTGTTGTTACTGCTGAAGATTTATTGATTTCAAAACTTATCTGGATACAGGATTTTAAAAGTAATTTACAAATAGAAGATATTAAAAGTTTAAAACAGATATCAAATCTTGATGTAAACTATATAAGTAAGTGGATTAAAGATTTAAGATTAAATACTTTTAATTATTGTAATGCAAGACACGCCCGAACACATAAAACAACTTCAATTAAAAATCTGCCTAGATAAATCTCCATCAGAAAGATTACTGCAATTTATTAATGATAATGATGCATTTTTTAAAATGATTAATTCTGCTAAAGAATCATTAAAAACAAAAACAGAAAGATAATAAGCAATAAGCGTTTTAGATTTCATCTTATCTAACTTGCAACTCAAAAAATAATGTGGACTTCCGTTGCGGTTTTTTGCGGCTCTAAAACAGGTAACAATAAATTATTTGCGCAACATGCCGCCGCAGTTGGTTTAATACTCGCACAAAAAAATATTCCGCTGATTTATGGTGGCGGGAAAAATGGCCTGATGGGCATTGTTGCCGATACGGTTTTAAACAACAATGGCAAAGTAATCGGTGTAATACCATCTTTGTTAAATGAGAAAGAACACCAGCATCAAACCCTTACCGCTTTGCATGTGGTTGAAGACATGCATACAAGAAAAAAGATGATGTATGAATTAAGTGATGCTGCTATTATTTTGGCTAGCGGCTATGGCACGCTTGATGAACTGTTTGAAATGATTACCTGGAATCAGCTGAGCATTCATGATAAAAAAATTGTGCTGCTGAATGCTGATGGTTATTACAACAATTTAATGGCACATCTTGATATAATGCAATCAGAAGGTTTTTTATATGATGACTGGAAACAAAATCTCGTTATAATATATGACCCTCAGGCTTTGGTTTCCGTGATGGGTGAAGATATACATCAAAGCCGCCGCGAATAATCGGTTCAGCATGATTATACTGATCGCGATAAGGTGAATTCACGTTATCTAATAAATCTAAACCAATCATAAAAAAATAACTGCCTTGCGTAATTACACGTTGTGAATAACCAATACCACCAATTAAACTGGTTGCACTTACATGCGATTTAAGCTGAAGATTCGTAGTGAGATCTTTTTGATTATAAGTTATCCAATTTTCTTCGGGCTGCAACTGCACGAATAAAAAATGCACAGGGTAAGCTCTTACAAAAACACCAGCTCCATAATTAAAGCTTGAAACCCTATCAGTATAATTACCGGTATATGGATCTATATATTTTTGAGAATTATAGTTGATATTAAAAGCAATGCCGCCATCGAGCCATTGCGCAAACGAATAACCTATTTCAGGATTGGCACCCACACCAAAAGAACCTGTACCAAAACCAAGCGATATACTTCCACCTATAAATACATTTTGCTTTTGAAAACCTTTTGGCGCATCATCATTGTTGGTATTGTATTGCTGATTATACTGCGCATGTAATGCTGCTGCACTCATTAAAATCAGTATGCTTAAAATTAGTTTCTTCATCTTATAAGTTTGATATGAACGCAAAGGTGCTGCAGAGATTTTATACATCGAAGATCTTACCCGGATTTAAGATATTATTAGGGTCAAATGATTTTTTGATAGAACGCATGATATCAAGATTGGCTTCATTAAAAAAAATATGCATAAACCCTTTTTGAATTAAACCAATACCATGTTCACCGCTTATTGTGCCGCCTAAACTTTTTATCAGCTTAAACAATGCATGTAAAATCGTATGCATTTCTGCGTTACCGTAACTATTTGGAATACCTTCTTTTTTTATACGCACATGTAAATTGCCATCGCCTGCATGGCCATAACATACCACATTAAAATTATATTGACTACCCAACGCTTTTACGCCTTTGATTAAAACAGGAAGTTCTGCTCTTGGCACAACCGTATCCTCTTCTATGGTATACCCTGCGCTTTTAACTGCTTCAGCAACTCTCCTTCTCAACTTCCACAATTCTTCTTTTTGCTGCGCATCATCTGCAAAAAAAATTTCACCAGATTCATATTGTTGGAGGAGCTGTGCGATGGCTTCCATTTCACTCATTAATACATCTACGTTGTTGCCATCAACCTCAATAATTAAATGCGCAGCAATATCATCACTTACAGGTACAACATGGCTGTCCACCATTTTACTTACAATTTTCAATGCATCAATTTCAACTAATTCCAAAGCACTTGGTGTAAAACCTGCACGAAAAATGGCACTTACTGCTTCACTTGCTTTTTCAAGAGATGCGAATGGCGCAAGCATTAACAGATCATACTTGGGTAACGGTATTAACTTCAACACA
>CAHJWK010000094.1 GCA_903642275.1 Chitinophagaceae bacterium | reverse complement strand
CCTGCTGTATCATACAGGCTTGCAATTAACCGACAGGATAATTTAAAAGAACTGCTTTCTACTTTTTCCATTACAGATTCGGTTTGGGTTTTTAGTGTTATCCCTATCATTATTCATATTTTGCTTATAAGCTTTTTAACGCTTACAAAGCATACCATAAACTTTAATTTAATACTCAATATCTTTTATTCTAATAAAGACTTTAAAGTCTCAGATCAAATATTAAATCACGATGTGCTTTCATTTTTGATTTATTGTTTTTCAACAATTGTTTTGGGATATGCTTTTGGCTTGCTATCTAATTTCTTTGAAAATCGCAATAATCTTTTTACCCGAATTTTAGGTTTAAGTAATGACTGGTATGAAATTTTTGAAGGGAATATATTAAACTCTCCGGCATTAAAGAATGATGATGCGCTGGATATTGTTTATGTAAATGTTCTTTCCAATACAAAAGAAACAACGATACTGTATTCAGGTATATTGATAAATTATTATTATAAACCTAAATCAACTGAACTTGATTACCTGGTTCTGCAATCTGCCACACGCCGCGATTTAAGAAAAGGATACATAAATAATGCGGAACAAAACAGCGACGAAAAACAAAATTATTACTCGCAGTTTACAGGCGAGGTAATTAAAATTCCGGGTGATTATTTTATAGTTCCGGTAAAAGAAATACTCAATATAAATGTTTCTTACCTGAATATAATTTCAATGGCAGATTTGCCTGAAGTTTCTTAAACATACATTATGGATGAACATTTGAAATGGAAAACGCTTTCATCAGAATACCTGTCACATGAAACATGGTTTACTGTTAGAAAAGATACCTGCGAAAAAAATGATGGCAAAATAGTTAACGATTATTATGTGTTTGAGTTTCCTGAATGGGCAACTGCTTTTCCTGTAACTGCAGATGGAAAAGTTATAATGGTGAAACAATACCGTCATGCATTAAATGAAGTTTGTATTGAACTGCCTGGTGGAGTTGTTGAGAAAGGCGAAGCTTTTGAAGACGGTATAAAAAGAGAGTTGCTTGAAGAAACAGGCTGTGAGTTTAATGATGTAAAACCGCTGGGAGTTATCTCTGCTAATCCATCAACCAATACCAATTTAATGCATATGTTTCTGGCAACCGGTGGTAAAAAAGTAAAAGAACAATCGCTTGATGATAATGAAGAAATCGAGGTGCTGGAATTAAGTTTTGAAGAGTTGATACAATTGATTGATGAAAATAAGATTCTGCAAAGCATGCATTTAAGTACTATACACTATGCATTGAAGAGTTTAGGTAAGTTGAGTTATAAATAATTCACCTCTCCTATCAAAAACACACTGCCACAAATTAAAATCAAATCATCTTTATCTGCATGCGTTAAAGCATCTTGTAAAGCGCTGTTTACATCTTCAAAAATTTTTCCTTTTAACTCATATTGGTTTGCCGTTTCAGCCAAATCTTTTTCATTTAAAGCTCTTGGTATTTGTGCTTTGGTAAAATAATAGTTCGCTGTTTTTGGCAGTAACGATAGAATGTCTGATACATCTTTATCTTTTACAAACCCGATAATTAAATGCAGCTCATTATAACTTATTAATTCAAGTTGCTCTATTAATTGCTTTATTCCATCAACATTATGTGCTACATCAACAATAACAGTCGGGTTATCTTTTATCTTTTCCCATCTGCCATGCAAACCGGTTATATGCTTCACTTTTTTTAATGCAGTTTGAATATGATGTTGTTCAATTTTCCTACCCTTAATTTGTAATTGATGAACAACTTCTAAAACAGTAATTATATTTTTAATTTGATAAACACCGGGCAAATCAAGGTTGTATTTGTAATGCTCATCTTTGCGTTTATCAACAACTTCAACTTTTAAATAATCATGTTCAAAATTAAAATCCTGAACATAAAAATTATGCTGCGCAAAAGTCAATTGCGCATTTTTTGCTTTTGCCGATGATTCAAAAACAGGTTTTGTTTGTCCAATCACTTCACCAATAACAGCTGGAATATTTTGCTTAATAATCCCTGCTTTTTCAAACGCAATTTTTTGCAAAGTGTCTCCTAAAAGATTCATGTGGTCGTAACCAATATTTGTAATTATTGATAGTTCAGGCATTATAACATTTGTACTATCTAACCTGCCGCCCAAACCTGTTTCAATTACAGCTACATCAACCTGATGCCGGGCAAAATATTCAAAAGCCATTGCAACAGTTACTTCAAAAAATGATGGTTGCAATAAATCAATTTGAGGCTTTATCTTTTCTGTAAATTCAACCACAAAATCTTCTTCGCACATCTTTCCATCAACCTTAATTCTTTCCCTGAAATTTTTTAAATGCGGCGATGTATATAACCCTGTTTTATAACCTGCGGTTTGCAAAATTGCAGCCAGCATGTGGCTTACAGAACCTTTACCATTTGTGCCTGCAATATGAATGCTTTTAAATTTTTTTTGAGGATTGCCCAATGATTCACAAAGTGCAATAGTGTTATGCAAATCTTCCTTATATGCGGCTGCACCAATACGGCTAAACATTGGTAATTGCGCATATAAATAATCAAGCGTTTCAGCGTAAGTCATCCTGCAAAATAAATCCTGTTGAATTGATATTTAAACCAGATTCTTTGGGATTCAACAAAAAGTTAAACTCTTTATCTAAAACAAGTTTTAAAAGATTTGATTGTATTGTTAATTAACTTGTTTTCAATTTAACTTCAACGTTAATTGCATGATGCGTTTTGCTAAAACTGCAGAAATACATATTTCAAAATTATTATTTGCCGGAATCATCTTATTTAATTCTTGTGCTAACAACCCTTCATCAAATAAAACTATGAATGAAGCCCAAAATAACTTAACAACAGACACAGCAACTTTTGGTACCGGTTGCTTTTGGTGCACCGAAGCGATTTTTGAAAGATTAAATGGTGTAATTAAAGTTATCAGTGGTTATAGCGGTGGCGTTGTGCCTAACCCAACATATGAAGAAGTTTCAACAGGAACAACCGGACATGCTGAATGTTGCCAGGTTATTTATGACCCTTCTAAAGTTAGCTTTGATGAGTTGCTGGAAGTATTCTGGAAAACGCATGACCCAACTACAATGAACAGGCAAGGCAATGATGTGGGTACTCAATACCGAAGCGTTGTATTTTATCATTCAAAAGAACAAAAAGAAAAAGCAGAACATTATAAAGCTGCACTTGACAGCAACGGCGCTTTTGCCAAACCTATAGTTACTACTATGGAACCTTATAAAAATTTTTATTCGGCTGAAGACTATCATCAAAAATATTATGAATATAATGGCGGTCAAATGTATTGCCGCCTTGTAATTGCACCAAAGCTTGATAAGTTTGAAAAAGTATTTAAAAACAGGCTAAAAAGCACTGCAAAAACTGAAGAATAATATTGCCTGATTGATTTGCTTTTTTACTTTTACTGAATGTCTTTACATATTGGTACTGCTTTAAAAGAATTTATAAATAAGAGTAAACTTAAAGGTGGTTTAAGAGCTGCTCAGATAGATACTATCTGGGAAGAACTGATGGGTAAAACAATTGCCCGTTATACTGATAAGATTGAAATAGTTAACCACACGCTTATTATTTATACTTCTGTTGGTGCATTAAAGCATGAACTGGTTTATCAAAAATCAAAAATTATTGAGCGGGTTAATGAAGCATTTCATGAAAATGTAATCTCAGAAGTTATCATTAAATAACTTCATTCAACATATAACAAAACTGCCGGCTTTATTTAAGCCGGCAGCAGGTTTAGAGTATAGTTATCAACCCCTTCCCTTTACGCGGCCCTGTTCTTCATCAGCCGCACCATTTTGTTTGTGTTCAGCCGTTTTACCTTTACTAAACCTATATGTAAAACTTACGTTTATTACACGGCTATCCCAATGATTTTTAATATTTACGTCAACGTTCTGATACTTGCTTATTCCTCTCCATTGCTGCAAGCCAAGAAAATCGCGACAGTTTACTTTTATACTACCCTTATCTTTAAAAATATTTTTACTTACAGCAAAATCAACACTGCCTTGTGGCAAACTGGTTACAGTTCCATAATTGGCGCGGCTGTTAAAATAACCGTTTAGCTCCATGCTCCAGCCTTTAGGTAATGTAAACTGGTTTTGAATATTTGTATTGAATGATGCGCCATTTACATCAAGCACGCCCTGGTTTATATAACCTTTAAATTTATTATAACTGCCTTGTAAATAAATATTGGTTCTCCACCATTTCTTTACCGGGATAGCAGCATTAACGCTAAGCGTTAAGCTCTTTTGTTGTGCAAGGTTGCTTTGGTGCACGTACGTTGTATGCGTACTATCTATCTGCTCAAGCTGCTGCTGAATTATATCTTTTACTGATGTATAACCTAATGTTGTTGTAAGTATATTCTTACAAGAATGACTAAGCTCAATATTGTTACTGAACTGCGGTTTTAAATAAGGGTTACCAACCTGGTAGGTGTAGATATCAAGAAAATAATAGAAAGGGTTTAAGTCACCATAATCAGGCCTTTGTATTCTTCTTCCATAGCTTAAACCAAACTGGTTATTATCATTCATTTTATAACGCAAATAACTTGTTGGAAAAAGGTTTGTATAGTTGCGTGTGAATGACTCACCTGTTGTAAGCTGGTTGCCTTTTGATACCGTATTTTCCAAACGAAAACCTAACTGCGCACTCCATTTTTTATTAAGCTCTTTACTAAAATTTACATAAGCTGCATTAATGTTTTCTTTGTACATGAAATGATTTGTACGGCCCGTATAATCAACCCACTTGCCGTTTGATAAAGTATCATAAGCAGCAAGATTGTCAGTGTTTACATAACTTGACTTTACACCAGCTTCAAATTTCGCATTGTGTTTCATCGGATGTGAATAATCAATCTTACCACTATAAATATTTATTTCACTTGGTGTATAACCACGTAATATTTGTGCAGGCGTTGTAGTGTTACCAGCATCATCATAAAAATAATTATCAAATAACTGGTTTGAAGCAGAGTTATAGTAAATGTAATCAAAGCTTGAGCTTAATTCAGTGCCTGAAGTATCCAGTTTAGTATCTGTATTAAAATTAATACCATAATTTTTCCACCTGTCTTTTGAGCTGTTGGTAGTTGTAGTTACGTTTTGCAATTTGCTATCAGCACTATAAATATCCGTAATATTATCAAGCGCAAAAGTTCCCGGGTTGAAATTGCCATTAAGCACTACGCCAAGTGTCGTATTTTTTGTAATATAATAATCCATGCCTAACTTAACATTATGTGAATGATATTTTGGATACATATCTGAATGCTGATTAAAGACAGATGTGATATTTTGTTGTGCGCTATCCCTGAACTTTCGTGTAAGGTCAAGGCTTTGATAACCTTTGTTATAACTATAACTATAATTTCCAAAGAGATTTAATTTACCCGTATGGTAATTTAAGTTGATGCTTTCATTTGCTTTCGCATATTTGCCCATGCCGCCACCAACAGTAACACTTGTATTAAAACCTTTTGCTTTCGATTTATTTGTTTTTATGTTGATGATGCCTGAGTTACCGGCAGCATCATATTTTGCCGGCGGGTTAGTCATCACTTCTAATTGGTCAAGCGATGTTGAAGGCATATTCTTAAGGTAGTTGGCCAGTTCCTGTGCGTTTAAATAAGATGGTTTTCCGTCAATTAAAACTAAAACTCCCTGCTTGCCTTTAAGGCTGATGTTTCCATCTTTATCAACAGAAACACCTGGTGTCTTTTGTAAAATGTCCATTGCACTAAGGCCAACATTTGATGGCGAAGCATCAACATTAATTATTGTTTTATCAATGCTTTGTTCAATAAATTGTTTTTTTGAAGTGACTGTTACATCAGAAAGTTTTGAAGAAGAGGAAAGGCTGATTGTATTAAAATCCTGAACCAGGTGTTGTTCGTTTAATTCAAAAACAGGTGATTTAAAAGTTTGCGTTCCTACAGAACTTACTTGTATAGTATAAGTTCCGGCTGATGTTTTATCAAACTCAAAAACACCATCTTTATCGGAAATTTTCTGATTAACTATAACAGTGTCATTTTTTATCAGCTTTATTGTAGCTCCTTCAATTGACTTTGCATCAACTGTAACAATACCTTTTACATAAAATTTTTGAGCAAAACTTGATGAGATACAAGCTAATAGCACAAAACTCATTACTAAAATCTTTTTCATAAATAATTTATTATAGTTCTTTGTTTCAATCATTACAGTACAAATGTAGATACTATGCAAAACATAGTACATATTTATACATGAGCGGCTTTTTAAAAATTTAAATGGTTTTATTAATACGATTAGTTACGCAAAATGTTACGAGTTTGGGAAAACAGAATAGATTAACCTTTAGGGTTTTGAAAAACAATTGTAATTGTTCCGGTTTGAGGAGTGTTGCCTTTATTGAACTTTAATTGGTAAGCGCGTTTTACAGCGATGGTATTTAAATCAGGAAAAGGGCTGCCAGGTTTTACCCTTGCAGTTGTAACGCTTCCGTTTTCATCAACAGTTATATCAACAGAGATTTTGCCGCCGTATTTATATTGGTCTTGAAAACGGGCACTGCTTGAAATACGCCTGCCTTGTAATCCATTTGTAATACTTATACCCGCACTGCCACTTCCACCATTGCCCGCGTAACTATCACTATTGGGATTACCATTCGGTTTGCCCTGGTCTCCATTGCCACCAGCTACTCCCTGGTTACTACTTTTATTATAGCTATCAGCATTATTGCCGCTGCTACCAGTGTTCTTACCGCCAGAGTAAACTGCTTTCGGTCTTGGGGGCGCAGGTGTTGGATTGGCCACTAATTTTACAACTGCTTTTTTACTTTCGTTATTAACCGGCTTAATTTCTTTCTTTTTTTCTGGTTTGGGTGATGTATAAATTACTGTGGCATCTTTCGCATTATTTTCAGCTACTTCCGGATTTGTTTCAGTTTGTGCTTTTACCTGTTCCGATGGAGGAGGATTATAATTTGTTTGTTGTTCCGGTGCAGGTTCATTTTGTATTTGTGGTGCAATCTTTCCAAGGCCAGCATCACTGTTTCCGAGATTAACTTCAACACCACTATCAACAACCGGTTGAGGTGTTTCAGGCAACGTCCAGCTCATCAATATAAAAAACAAAAACAAAACACATAAAATAATTAAAGTATAACCAAGTGCTTTTAAATTCTTATTCCTTTCAAAATTGAACTCTGCCACATTAACCATACAACAAATTTATTTATAAGAAGTAACTGTGCCTGTTATCAAGATGCTAACATGTGTGAATTAGAAATCGATAAAAAAATAAATTAAGCGATTTGATTTATTTATAAATTGCTGTATTAAACTAAAACTTACCGTATGAAAACAATTGTACTTTGTACTCTCACTATTTTATTATCCGCATCTTTATTCAGCCAGCCTTACAATATCGGGCATAGGGAAACTTCTTCTACTGATTCTTCGAGAAGCGCCCGCAAAGTAACGTATGAAATATATTATCCAGCCTCAACTACAGGAGATAATGTGAGCGTTATAAATAATGGAAAAAAATTTCCGGTAGTAGTATTTGGCCATGGCTATCAACTTACTTATTCTGATTATTTATGGTTGAAAGACAGCCTTGTTCCAAAAGGTTACTTTCTCGTATTTCCAAGAACAGAAGAAAAACTTTTTCCAAGTCACACAGACTTTGCAAAAGACCTTGCTTTCTTAGTAAACAGGATTAAATACAACAGCTCGCAAAAAAGCAGTTGGTATTATTCACGTTTATCAAATTATTTTGCTGTGGGCGGCCATTCTATGGGCGGCGGATGCTCTTTGCTAAGCATTCAATACAGTAAAAACATAACGGCGGTTTTTAATTTTGCGGCTGCTGAAACCAATCCATCTGCTATTGCAGCCTGTACAGGTATTGCAATACCGGCTTTGGTTTTTGCAGGCGGAAAAGATTGTATTGCGCCGCCTTCATCTAACCAGTTGCCTATGTATAATAATATACAAAACGTTTGCAAAACATACATACAGATTACAGCAACAAGGCATTGTCAGTGGGCAAACAATAACGGTACTTGCAGGTTGGGTGAATTGTTTTGCAGCCCGGCAACCACGTCTCCTGCAGCTACTTTTAAAACGACTTTTACGCTTTTATATCCATGGTTGAATGATAAGTTAGCGGTAAATAAAAGTGATGCTCAAAGGTTTCAATCTTTACTTACATCAACCAGCGGGATTACCTACCAGCAAAGTTGTAATACAAGTGGTTTTGTAAAAACAGAGAATAATGATAACAGTAACATTACACAGCTTAAAATTTATCCGTCAGTTGCACAGGCAGGCAGTTTAATAAACATCAATTTACCTAAAATGCAACAGCCAACATTGTTACAGGTGTTTAATCAATCAGGGAAAATTGTTCTTACCAAAAACATAGCACAGTCAAGCAATCAATCGTTGCAGATATCTTCAGCAAACTTTCAGAAAGGAATTTATTTTGTTGTTGTTACAGATGGAAAAATGCAATATAAAAACAACTTTATGATTGAAGCTTATTAATAATAAAACCTCTGAAAAGCTGTGGGCATATTGTTCGCAGCTTTTTTATTTCTCCTAACCAAGCTCAGGATACAAAGGAAACTGTTGCATAAACTCGTTTACATTATTTTTTATAGTTGAAAGATGCGCTTCATCATCAGCGTGCATCAGGCAATCATCAATACTGTCAACTATAAATTGCATATGTTCTTCTTTCATACCTCGTGTTGTAACAGCAGGTACACCTACACGTATACCTGATGTAACAAATGCGCTTTTATCATCAAACGGAACCATGTTTTTATTCACAGTAATATCAGCTTTACCTAAAACCTGCTCTGCTTTTTTTCCGGAAATATTTTTATTACGAAGGTCAATCAGCAACAGGTGATTATCTGTTCCATCGCTGATACTTTTATAATCTTTATTATGAAATGCTTTTGCCATCACCTGTGCGTTCAAAATAATCTGCTTTGCATAACCTGTAAATTCATCAGTAAGTATTTCGCCAAAAGCAATTGCTTTTGCAGCTATTATATGTTCAAGCGGGCCACCTTGTGTGCCTGGAAAAACAGCCATATCAAGCAGGTTACTCATTAACCGTATATTCCCCTTATTATCTTTTATTCCAAGTGGATTCTCGACATCTTTACGCACCATAATAATTCCACCTCGCGGCCCACGCAATGTTTTATGCGTTGTTGATGTAACAATATGACAATAATCAAAAGGGTCTTTTAATAACTTTTTTGCAATCAAACCTGCAGGATGAGCAATGTCTGCCATAACCAATGCACCGACTTCATCAGCTACTTTGCGTATGCGTTCATAATCCCAATCGCGGCTGTAAGCGCTGGCGCCGCAAACAATCAGTTTTGGTTTAATTTTTTTTGCTGTTGATTCGAGCATATCATAATCAATCAGCCCGGTTTCCTTTTTCACACCATAAAAATGTGGCTCATATAATTTACCACTGAAGTTAACATGCGCACCATGTGTAAGATGGCCGCCCATACTTAAATCCAGTCCAAGAATTTTATCACCAGGTTGTAATACTGCAAGCATTACAGCAGCGTTTGCCTGTGCGCCACTATGTGGTTGCACGTTCGCATATTCTATATTAAAAATTTGCTTAAGACGGTCTATTGCAATTCTTTCGCTTTCATCTACTACTTCACAACCGCCATAATAACGATGACCTGGGTACCCTTCAGCATATTTATTTGTCATCACATTTCCCATTGCCTGGATGGTTTGCAAACTGGTAAAGTTTTCACTGGCAATTAGTTCCAGGCCACGGCGTTGACGCTCCAGTTCTTTATTAATAAGAGAAAATATAGCAGTGTCTTTTTGCATGAAATCAATTTGTGCAAAAGTAATATTGAAATAAAATAAAAATTAATTAAGTAATGCTTGTGGAAATTTTATAAAAACTTATACATCTTTCCCGGCAGGCTTCCAATCACATTCTGTAATTCTAAACTTAAAATGGCTGCTGCTACTGAACTGCTATTAAGATTGCTGCGCATGTTTATTTCATCGATGTGTGTGTTATCTTTTTCTTTTAAAATACTGATGATAATTTTTTCATCTTCGCTTAACTCAATAAACAATTCTTTCTGCTGTTTTTTATTTATTTTTTTTGATTGCCAGCCAAGGCTTTCCATTAATTCTTTCGCATCAGTAAACAATACTGCTTTATTGTTTTGAATTAAATAATTGCAGCCCGTGCTTTTTGAATCTGTTGTTCTGCCAGGTAAAGCAAATACATCCCGATTATAATTATTAGCAAGTTCTGCAGTTATCATGCTGCCACCTTTAACGGCTGTTTCAATTACAACAGTAGCGTCAGCAATGCCGGCAACAATGCGATTGCGTTGCGGAAAATTAAATTTATCAGGTATAATTCCATTTCTAAATTCTGTAAGTAATCCACCATTTAAAGCTATCTCTTTTGCAAGTGTTTTATGCTGATGCGGATATATCATTTGCAAGCCATGTGCAAGCACAGCAACAGTTTGTATATTATTTTGCAAAGCAGATTTATGTGCAATAACATCAATTCCAAATGCGAGGCCGCTTACAACTATAATGTTCAACTCTTTTAATTCGCTTACTAAATTTTCTGTTGCCTGTTTACCGTAATCAGTATTGCTGCGTGTGCCAATTACACTAATAATTTTTGAAATGTTTAAATCAGCATTACCCCGATAATAAAGTATGGTCGGAGAATCATAACAATTCAATAAGCGCTGCGGATAATTTTTATCGGTAATAAATAAAGACTGTATTTTATATTTTTCGATGAACTTAATTTCTTCTTCTGCCTGCTTAAAATCTTCAAATGATTTAATCTTTGCGGCTTTGATCAAACCAATATTTTCAACTGCACTTAAGTCTTTTGTTTTTGCCTTTAAGATATTCTCGGCTGTTCCAAAGTGTTCTATTAAAGCTTTCGCATGAACACATTTAATATTTGGTATCAGCGTTAATGCAACCTGGTATAATAAGTCGTTAGTCATTAGTAATTAGTAAGCAGTCATTTTTATCAAAATGAAAATAAAGATTTCTAACGAAAAGAACTTATAACTCAACACCTATTAATAAAAAGCAGGTTGCAAAATTGCAACCTGCTTTTAAAATATGATTTGCAGAATTATTTTAATTCAAAAATTACATTCACATTCATCTCAATTTTTATTTTTTTGAAGTCAACATTCATGGGTGCAGCTTCCTGGTCAGCGGCTACATTGGCTGTTGCCATTTTATACATAACTCTTGGTTGAGGATAATCGCTGCTTTCATTAGGATCATTAATAGTTAATGCATTACCCACATTATCATCTAATGCAGATGCTAAATAAACAGCTTCATCTTTTGCATTTTTTACAGCCTGCATCTTTAATTGCTTTTTTATTGAATCCAGGTTACTGTGAGAAGTTCGGCTGATATTAAAATTTTGTGTTGCCTGATCATCTAATTTATCAACCAGCTTATCCATATCATCAACCGTTTTTAATTTCACTTCATAAGTGATACCTGCCTTCAGATCAGGATTTTTCTTTTTATTTTTCCGATACCACCAATAATTACCATCCCACCCTGAATAGCTTTGTATTACAACATCTGTGTCTGCAATACTCATGTTTTTTACTGCTTCTAAAAACTGGTTACGGATAGTTTCAATATCAACTTTATCACCATTTTTTTTATTGTATTCCTGCAGTTGTATATCAACATAAATTTGATCCGGTGTTATCTCTAATTCTGAATGCCCGTTTACATTTATTGTTCGTTGCTTAATTGTGTTATCGGTTGTTTGTGCATGAACGATTGCAAAACACATAACCGCTAAAAATGCTAAAACTATTTTCTTCATATTGTTTATTTTCTTTAAGATGAATATGATTGAATTTTACATAAGGTCAAAATTCAATTAACAAGAATTTTTATAATGAATATAAATTTTTTGATTGATTAAATTGGTGCTAATTATAAACTACGATTGTTTTGTTAGTTACCTGTAAAAAAAGCCTTTAGCTCACTTGCATCATCAGGTTTCATTTTACCTCCAAGAATCAGGCGTACTTGCCTTCTTCTTAATGCTCCTTCATACAATAATTTCTCTATGTCAGTTTCAGGTATAACGCCGGGCACTGGCCTTGGTTTGTTGTTTGGATCAAGGGCCACAAACGTTAGATATGCTTCATTACTTTCATAGCGGTATTGATGCAGATTATCTTCTCCCCAAACCTTTAAATAAATTTCCATTGAAGTATTAAACGCTCTGGTAATGCTTGATTCAATTCTTACCACATTACCAAGCTTAATAGGATTTTTAAAACTGATGTTATCAACACTCGCTGTCATGCAAGGCGCATTACAATGTTTTACCGCCGTCATAGCACCGGCAATATCCATCCAATACATTAGCCTGCCACCCATAAGATTGCCAAACACATTGGTATCATTTGGCAATACAATTTCATTCATAACTGTTATGCTTTCACTAACCTTTTTAGTCTGCATAAAAAAATTTAAGCAAATATAGCGAGCATGTTATGGCATCATTAAAATAAAAAAGCTCCGGTTATGGAGCTTTATATTTATTGATGAGTTATTTATTGCTTGCTGGATCCACCTGGTTTTGATGTACCGGTTGCTTTTGCTGGCTTATTAAAATTATCAAGTGCTTTTTGCAACTGGCTCTTTATTCCTGTTGCATATTTATTTTCATCTGAAGTTGCATCCGGATATAAAGATTGCATTTCAGTAGCAACATCAATAGCTTTTTTATAGTTATCTGCTTTAGAACCAGATTTATCATACTGTGCATAATATACTAACAAATAAGCGTCGTTTCTAAATGTAATTTGCTTCGCAGAAACTGCTGTATCTTTTGCTTCAAATTGATTTTGCGCCATGATTGCGGGAATTGCCAAACCTCTTGAAGTATCCCTGTCAGAAAATTTTGCATAACGAACCCTAAAAGAATAAGGCTGTGTTTTATCAGGATAAGTAGTCGCGTAAGCCTGTAGCACAGAATCACCTTTTAAAAATTTTGTTGAATCAAACGCACTGGTTGTATCTGCCTGGGCAGCATCTGCAATTGACTTACCCATAGTAAAGAATTGTGTTTCAGATAGCTTGGTACCTAACCCTTGCATAGCTTTGATTAATTGCAATTGCATCCCATAATTATGTGTGCTTGCAGCTATTTGAGAAGCTTTATTCAAATAATCATTCTGATTTTCTTTAACCGTATCCATCATTACAGCCTTTTGCAAATACATTCCTGCACTGTCGCTGCTTTCGGGAAATTTAGCCAATACTGTTCCTGCAAAAGCGTAATCAGCAGGTTGAAAATCTGTTGTATCACCTGAGGCAAAATATTTTTGAATGTATGACCTCGCCTGCATAGAATCACCTAACCTATCATAATCGTATGCATATAGAACATTAATTCTTGCATAAGTTGCGCAACCACTTGTTTCCATTGTTTTAGCCTGTTGTAAAGATTCCTGATACTTACCTGCGCGAAAAAGATAATCACCTACAAAGAATTCAGTTGCACAATCTTTATCTGCATTGGCAACATATTTATCAAGATATTCTTTTGCTGCATTTACATCTTTTTCAGAGTAATATAAAAAATAATCAAGATAAACAGGAGCATACGTTGCATCAGCAGCAATTGCTTTACCGAACCATTCATCCATTGATTCTTTATTTCTTTGGCTTTCATAAATTTTACCTGTTCTGTAAAAAGCTTTTGCATATTGAGGGTTAATTGTATATGCCTGCTGATATGCAGTAACCGCCTCGCCGCCATGATCACCGCCTAATTTTAAATAGCATAAACCCATATTAATGTATATATCAGGATCTTTTGGATTAATGGTGGCAGCCTGCTTTAATTTATCAATACCATAATTAGGATCTCCTTGCGTACTGTTACCTGCAGCCATTGCACGGCCAACGGCATTTAATATATCGGCATTCGGGCCTTTGTTTTTTCCTTTGCTTGATGTGCTGGCGGTTATTGCCTGTTCAAATTTTTGCTTTGCTGAATTTATATCACCTCCCTGTAACACTTCAACTTCGCCACTGCCAACCCAAATCCATGGATCATTCATGCCTGTAGTTAATGCATTTTGATAAGTAGTTTTCGCACTATCAATTTGCTTACTACCAATATATGCCTGGCCTAACCAATAAATGGCAACCGGATCTTTAGGATTAGCAGCTACAGCTTTTTGCAACGTTTGTTTCGCGCTGGTATAACGTTCGTAATAAATAAATTTAATTCCATCGTTTACGTTTTGTGCAGTAACATACGCACAAATAGTTATCAAACTAAAAAAAGACAAGATAAAATGCTTCATTGTTCTGATGTTTTATTTAAAAGATTTTTGTTTGTTTCCATGAAAGAATTTCTATAGTCAAAATCCATTTTTGCCGGTACGAGATAACTTCTTCTAAAAACTAATTGTCCTATTTCAAGCGACAATTGGTTAGCAAATCCTGTACCTAAACCTACTGCATTTTCTTTTAAAACATAATACAGCGGCCTGTATAAAGGATATTGCCCTGTTGTAATAGTAGCCTGTGATGGTTTAGCGTAAACACTCTTATCACAAATCTTACATTCAACCAACGCAAACCTGATTTTTTTTTCATAATTCAACTGCTCCGGGTCATCCAAATCTCCAACCCATGATGAACCCACAAAACCAATTGCATCAGGGTTAGATGAAATATAATCGACCACGCCTTTACTGCTGCCTGCGGCAAAAACATTACTGCCAAAATTTTTCCCATGCAGCAAAGAATCTTTAAGCAAGCGAACAGTGCTGGTAGCATTTTTACCATCGAGTACTATTGTTTTATTTCTATCGGCGCCACTCAAATAACTTTTTAATTTTTGCAACGTGAATATACTGTCTTTAGCATTTAAATTCACTATTACATCAATGCCATCGTATGCAATAATATCCCATGTTGGCTTAAAAGATAATTTTTGTTTATAATAATTACTTTCATCATCACTTAAACCCCTGGAAACAATTATCATTCTTGTGCTGTCGTTATTCAAATCCCTGAAACAATCTGCTTCAGATTTATAGCTTGCATTTATTTCCGTTCGCTGATGGGTTAATTTATAGGCTTTGATTTGTTCAACCATCACCGGTTTAAAACTCTCATCAACACTTATATTAATTTTACCATTTGCCGGCGTATCATAAGCAGTGTTTTTATTTCTGCAATTAACCAACAATAAACTTAAAACAATGCAACCAATAATACCCTTTACATGCATAAATAATCTCAATTAATAATCGTGTTTAATGCCTCTGTAAACTCTAAAACTTCCATACAACAAACATAATCCTGCAAAAGCATAGCGCAGACCATTATCTAAACCCGCAATCATAGTTAAGCCAAACCTGTCACCAAAAAAAAATATAACTGACATTGCCAGTATAAGACCTCCAAATGTAAAATCGTATACCATCCGCATTACAACATAATTCTTTCTTCTCCGGTTTTCGTATTGATTTTCCACTTTAGAAACCATTTGTGAACTGGCAATATAGAATTTTTTATTGTTCATCCGCACTTTGAAAAGTTACAGGCAAATTAAAGTACACCGTAACTTGTTTTCCGTTTTGTATGCCT
>CAHJWK010000093.1 GCA_903642275.1 Chitinophagaceae bacterium | reverse complement strand
ACATACGAGCTGCTCCCTCGTAACCATAAGCTGCACCTTTTGTTGCCCTTCCTAAATCAGCAGCAGCTAAATCTTTTTTAGACAATAAAAATTTTTCTGCTTGCTGCATGTCTGAAACGACCTGCATAAAAACTGAATCTCTTGATGACCTCAGTGTTAAACCATTAGAGCCGGTTTTCAATTCCAAAGGAACACCACCAAAAGAGGATGCTAGGTAATAATAAAATGTACCTCTTAAAAAATATGCCTCACCAGATAAACGGTTTGCCAAGCTCTGGTCAAGAATGTGGCGGTTCAATGCATCGGGAATTTCTTCAAGCGTATAGTTAGCCCTGGCTATTCCCAAATAAGTTTGGTCCCACATAGTTTCTATTGCGCCAAAGGTTGAAGGAATCTGATAATTATTCCATACAACATCACCACCCCAGTTGAAAAAATCATGCGTTTCAAAATTAGCCCAATACCATATACTCTTTTTTAAGAGATAACTGTTTTGATACGTATCATAAATAGAATTTACCAACGCTATTACATCAGAAGAAGTATTAAAACTATTAGCTGCTGTTGTTTGTTGGGTGTTATTTTGGTATAGAAAACTTTTGCTGCAAGCCATAAAAGCAAGTGGAACTAATGTCACAACTAAAGCTATTATAACAATTGGTTTCTTGAAAAATTTCATTTTTATTGATTTAATTTCTTAATTAAAAAGTTACATTCAAGCCTACTGTATAAAATCTTGATGATGGATAAATACCAGTGTCAACACCGTTTTGAGTTGCATTTCCATTTTGCACTCCTATTTCAGGGTCTGTACCACTGTATTTGGTAATTGTAAATAAGTTTTGTGTAGATGCATATATCCTGATTTTGGATATAGCAACTCTTTGAGAGATATTTGCAGGTAAAGTGTATCCAACAGTTAAATTCTTTAATTTTAAGAAGCTGCCATCTTCAACCCATACACTTGAAGGAACCTGATCAAGGGTTTTATCATCATTAGCCAATGCCCTTGCATATCGGTTGGAAGGATTACTTGGTGTCCACCTGTTTTCAAAATAATTTTGACTTACATTCTCAACACCTTCTGATCCTCTTTTTTGAAAACTTTCCAGGTCACTTTCTACATAGTTAAGTATTTTATTGCCATAAGAGCCATAAAAATAAAGGTTTATGTCCCATGCTTTATAGGAAAAATCCAAATTAAACCCACCGAAAAATTTTGGTTGAGGATTACCAAGGGCAACTCTGTCTGAATCTGCATTTACAAAACCATCTCCATTAATATCTGCGAAATAACGATCTCCAGGCGCAGTAGCCCCCTGCCAATAAGTACCACTATTAGGCGACTTTGAATTTAATCCGGCTATCTGAGATTGTGTTTGAAAGATACCTAAAGATTTATAACCGTAAAACTCTCCTACTGCCTTGCCAATATAGGAACGAGAGAACTCATCCCAGCCGTTTCCTGTTATGCCTAAACCACCGAAATTCGAAATATAAGAAGTCCCTGAGGAAATGCTTGTAAGCGTATTTTTATTATGTGTTAGCGTTAAACCCAAATTAAATTGAAAGTCTTTCCCCCTGTTGCCGTTATAGTTTATAGCTATTTCTTCACCTTCATTATTCATACTTCCAACATTCCGTGTCTGGTAAAGAAAACCTGTTTGGGCTGGTGTTGCGATTGATAAAAGAAAATCTTTTGATTTCCTTTTATACCAATCAAATGTAACAGTTAACGCATTATTTAGAAAGCCGGCGTCTAAACCAATATCTGTTTCATAATCTGTTTCCCACTTCAATTTAGAATTAGGAGGCTGTGTTGGAGCAATACCGTTTTGATATAGCTTATTAAAAGGATATCCAAAATTATCTACGTTACCAGTACCATTAACATTACCGTTATAGCTTGCTGCATAATTACCGCTGTATAATGCCTGGTATTGAAACAGCCCGATAGCGGACTGGTTACCAATTTCGCCATAACTTCCTCTTATTTTAAGATCAGATAACCATGTTACGTCTTGTAAAAAAGACTCTTCTTTAGCCCTCCAGGCAATTGCACCCGATGGAAACACACCATATTTATGCCCCGTATCAAATTTGGAAGAACCGTCTCTTCTTATTGTTCCTGTAATTAAATATTTATCAGCAAAATTGTAAGTTAACCTGGCAAACTGCGATTCTAATGTATAAATATTTTGTCCGCCGGTATATTTTGCAGTTGATGGGTCTAAGTTAGAAACATTGCGTAAAGTATTGTTTGGCGGATTTCCCTGGGCGCCCTGAAAAGTATTTGTGTTTTTTTGGGCCGAAATGCCACCAACAAAATTAATAGTATGCTTGCCAAAGGTTTTATCGTAAGCAATTGTGTTTTCCCATAACCATTCAAAAGTTTGATTAGAGTTTTGATTAAAGAAAGGCCGGTTTGTAATCGCTGAAGGATATTGCTGGTGCGCTATACTATCTCCCGGCTGAAAGTAAGAACCATTGAAATTATTAAAATTTACCCCCGCATTAGTTTTTATTCTTAACCCATCGAAAATAGTTGCTTCCAACGAAGTTGTAGCCAGGATATAATTTGTAATATTCGCTGATTGGTTATTATCAATACTATAAAATGGATTGCTGAATTTATAAACATTCGCATTTAACGGATTATAAAATCCATAGTTTCCTTTATTATCTTTTATCTGATAAGTAAATTTATTACCATCGTCAAGGGTAGGAGGATTTACGTATAATTGATATAGTCCTCCCCCACCACTACCGCTTTGTGTTCCAAGTGGATTATTTGCTTCTTCGTATGCATATTTGGCGCTTGTTGAAGATTTTAACCATTTAACCGGTTCATAGTCCATATTAAGATTAAGTGTAAATCTTTTAAAATAAGAACCTTCAACAATACCTTTCTGGTTATAAAATCCACCAGACACGGCTGATTGAAATTTATCAGTTCCACCTCTTATTCCAAGCGTATAGCTTTGTGTTAACCCGGGATTATACAAAGCATCCTGCCAGTCAACGCTATGCAATTGATTAGGTGTATGCCAAATATCCAAACCATGATAACTATGTGTTGAATCAGAAGCTTCTACATCATTTGATAAAGCCGCAAAATCCTGAGCGTTTAGCAGATCGTATTTTTTTGGTGTGCTTTGAAATGCATCATAAGCATTTACAGAAAGCTCGGTTTTGCCTTTTATACCTTTTTTAGTAGTAATGATAACTACTCCGTTTGCTGCACGAATACCATAAATGGCTGTGGAAGATGCATCTTTTAAAACATCTATGGAAGCAATATCGCTTGGATTAATAGTATTAATACCGGTGCTTACAGGATACCCGTCTACCACATATAACGGCTCATTACCATAGCTGGCAAGGCTACCAGTTCCCCTTATTAAGATAGATATATTTCCGCCGGGTGCACCATCATTATTGGTAACCTGTACACCTGCTGCCCTACCCTGTAAAGCCTGTGCTGCTGATACAACTGGAACTTTTGCAATTGTAGCAGCGTTTACACTAGCTACAGAGCCAGTTAAATCTTTTCGTTTTTGTGTACCATAACCAACAACTACTACATCATTCAACTGTGAGTTACCTGTTTTCAAACTGACAGATATAGCAGAAGTATTTTCTATGGAAACAGTAGATGTTTCCATACCTACAAAACTTACCTGTACTGTTGTGGCATTAGCTGGCACATTTAAACTAAACCTACCATTTGCATCAGTAGTAGTTATATGTTTTGAATTTGTCGATACAGTTGCACCAGCAATCGGGTTGCTTGCACTATCACTAACTATACCAGTGATAGTTTTTGTTTGTGCAAATGTGTGAGACAGTATAAATAATAAGAAGCATGTGAGCGTTGGCTTAAGCAGTTTTATCATATAGCAAATATTTAAGCAAATCTATTTTTATATTCGCATTAAAGTGCAATACTTTTTTATCTCTTTTTTATATTTTTTATGCTTCATTAATGTAATTAAAAGTTTTTGGGATAATTTTTTCCTCTCAATTTGAATTAAATTGATGTTTTAATTAATGCTGTTACACTGATACTTTTTTGCTTGCTATTAAGTTATTTAAAAAAATATTGATGCCAACTAAACTACTGCGTGAAATAATTCCACTTACCAATAATGATTGCTTTACGATCTTTTCAAGGGTTAAAGAAAAGTTTGATTTTCCATTACACTATCATGAAGAGTTTGAATTAAACTTTATTCAAAATGCAAAAAATGCACAACGTATAATTGGCGATCACATTGATACTATAAATGATTATGAGCTTGTGTTTGTTGGACCCAACCTGCAACATGGCTGGTTTAATTATAAATGCAAATCCAAAGAAATAAAAGAAATAACAATTCAGTTTCACCGGGATCTTTTTGATGAAAAATTTTTGCTTCGCAACCAGATGCATTTTATAAAAAATATGTTCGAAAAATCCCTGCATGGTGTTTTGTTTTCAAGAGAAACAACTTTGAATATTATGCCGCGGCTGATTTCTCTTACAAAAAAACATGGCTTTGATTCTGTATTAGAGTTAATATCCATATTGCATGATCTTTCTATTTCAAGAAACATAAAAATATTATCCGATGCCTCTTTTAGCAGTACGGAAAGTTTATCTTATGGAAGCCGCCGCGTAGAAAAAATTATGGGATATATTAATCAAAATTTTGGGAAAAATATTAGCCTTTCAGAAGCTGCATATATTGTTTCTATGACGGATATTTCCTTCAGCAGGTTTTTTAAATCAAGAACTGGCAGAACATTTATTGATACCGTAAATGAAATAAGATTAGGACAGGCATCACGCATGCTTATTGATACCACACATTCTATAACCGAGGTTTGTTACAAATGCGGATTTAACAATATTTCAAATTTTAACCGCATTTTTAAGAAGAAAAAAAGCTGCACTCCAAAAGAATTCAGAGATGCCTATACTGCTTATGGCACAAGGGCATTTATTTAATTTAAAAAATATTCTTATAAAAAGCTTCAAACAAATTCAACACAATAATAACGTCTCAACTTCTTATTAATATTATTCCAGATTATAAAGTTTATTCCTTAAAAATAAATTCGTTTTATCTTACAATATCATCCATTGTCTCAATGCGCTTAAATAACTCCAAAGTTAATTTTATGTCATTATTAATATACCGGTATATACCTGTTTAAAATTATAAAAATACAATTACTTTTGTTTTAAGGATTGTAATAATGAAGAAACCAATAACTGATCTTATAAAGATTGATACATCATTAGCAACACCCGTTTATAAGCAAATTGTACAATCAATATATAAGAATATTGATAACGGTGTGCTTGTCAAAGACGATGTTTTGCCTTCGGTAAACAAAATATCGGAAGAATTTTCGCTTGCACGAGGCTCCGTTTTTAGCGCTTATAATGATTTACGAGCCTCAGGAATAATTGATTCTATACCAGGCAAAGGTTATTTTGTAAAAAGCATCGATACCAAACAAAGCAAACGCATCTTTCTTTTATTCAGCACATTTACGCCTTATAAGGAGACGTTGTTCAATGCATTATTAAATGCGCTTCCTAAAGATGCTACATTAGAAATATATTTTCATCATCACAGCATTAAAATGTTTGAAACTCTAATCAGAGAACAAGCCGGTTATTATAACACATTTATTATAATGCCTGAAATACATAGTGATACAACTTCTATCCTGTCAAAACTTGATCAAAAAAATACCTTTCTGTTAGACGTAGGCTTTAAAGAACACAAAAAAGAATATCCGGGTGTTTATCAAAATTTTGAAAAAGATATTTATTCCATATTGATGTCAAACAAAAACCTGATATCAAAATACAAAAGGCTTTTTCTCATCTTTCCTGATTCAACAAAAACAAAAGATATTATATCGGGCTTTAATAAATTTTCTAAAACAAAAATTATCAGCACATCTGTTATAAATAAGTTTAATGAAGACGATGTAAAAAAACAAGATGCATTTATTGTTATTGATGATAATGACCTTGTTAAAATTGTAAAATATGCTAAAGCAAAAAATCTGCAGTTAGGAAAAGACATTGGTGTTATATCTTATAATGAAACCAATTTAAAAACTGTGATAGGAAATGGTATCACAACCATCACAACAGATTTCGAAGCAATGGGTAAATCTATGGCTGAAATGATAATCAACAATGAACCTGATGTTATAGAAAATCCTTTTGTAATGATTGATCGTCAGTCCTGTTAATCCAAATCAACACAATACATGAACAAAATTTTAGAACCTGAAATAACATTTATAAACGAACAATTAAAAGGTAAAAACATAGATAAAATTGACAGGCGATTGAAAGATTTAAAAGATATTTTCTTTGATAAAGATGCATTAAGCAATATGGATAATGATACTATTGTTTATGAAGTTGAATCTTATCTTCCTGTCAAACAAAATACAGAAGGCGGCCTCTTTTATGGTATCACTTATATTCACCCGGGAGTTGTGGGCAACGAATATTTTATGACGAAAGGCCATTTCCATAAAATAAAAAACCGAGGTGAATTCTATAGCACTTTGCAAGGCGAAGGCATGTTGATTTTAATGGATGAAGAAAGAAATACTTGGGCTGAAAAAATGTTTCCAGGCAGTATGCATTATATACAGGCAAACATTGCGCACCGCACTGCAAATACAGGTGATACAATACTTTCTTTTAGTGCATTCTGGCCTTCCGATGCAGGCCATGATTATGCAACAATCAGTGAACATGGGTTTTCAAAAATCCTTATCAAAAAAGACAATAAACCAGTGCTTGCAGACAGGTAAAACAAAACGATTGTGAAAAAAGAATTTTTTATTGGTATTGATTTAGGCGGAACAAGAATTAAGTTAGGATTGGTAAGTAATAATACAATACTTGATAAAAAAATTATACCTGCACAATCATCTAAAGGTTTAATGGCAGGTTTGCCTTTATTGGAAGATAGTATTGAAATGCTATTAACAGCAAACCATGTGAGGGATTCTGAATTAAAAGGAATAGGTTTTGGTTTTCCGGGTTTGGTTAATCACAAGACGCAAAAAATTTTAAGTACAAATGCTAAGTATGATGATGCTTTAAACATTAATCTGAATAGTTGGGTTAAAGCAAAATGGAACACTAATTTTTTTATTGATAACGATGCACGCCTTGCATCAGTTGGTGAATGGAAGTTTGGTGCTGGAAAAGATACGGATAATTTAGTTATGATGACGATTGGAACAGGTATTGGCACATCAGTAATAATGGATGGAAAATTAGTGCGTGGCAAACATTTCCAGGCTGGTTGTTTAGGCGGCCATATTTCTGTTATGTATGATGGAAGAATATGTACTTGTGGAAACCGTGGTTGTATTGAAGCTTATGCGTCAACATGGAGTTTAAAGGAAAGAATTGAAGCGGATGCTTTATACAAACAAAGCTCATTATCAAATGTTGAGGTTATAGATTTTGAAGCATTGTTTACAGAAGCAGATAATAATGATGCACTCTCAATTCAATATAAAAATGATTGTAATGAATTATGGTCTGTTGCAATTGTAAATCTTATTCATGCTTATGACCCTGAAGTTGTGGTGATTGGTGGCGGTGTTATGCAAAGGCATGAAGAACTGATTCCGCCAATCATAGAAAAGGTTTATCAACATGCATGGACGCCGTGGGGTAAAGTTGACATACGTGCTTCACAGTTATCAAGTGATGCAGGAATTTATGGTGCTGTTTATTGTTTGCAACACGATATATAGAATCAAATTTTATTGAATTAACAGATAATTCTGATGACTGATTTTGTTTCGAATTATGATAAGTTTCCGGTTGTAAATGTCAACCAAAAAAATGTTTTACGCGGAACAGGATGGCAACAAACATGCAACATTATAAAAGATAAAATCAGTTCAGTATCATTAAATAAAAAAATAATTGCGTTTGAATGTTATACAGAAATTTTAGATGATGAAATTTTAACCAATCTTCAATCTTGTCTTGAAGGTGAATTTATTCTTACAAAAAATTACATGCTGCCTGAAGAAAAGATTAGTCAAATAATTTATCCTGATGTTACTGATGATGCAGTGTTTGGTTACATAACAAGACTTACATTAAAAGACTTTTTTGATGCTGATAAAATAAAAAATTTCAAGAAAGAATTAAACAATAAACAAGACACAATTTTTATTTACGGAACCGGCGCAACGTTACTTGCAGAACAGTTTGATGTGTTGATTTATTTTGATATGACGCGATGGGAAGGCCAACTTCGTCAGCGCAGAAATGAAGTAAGTAATCTTGGAGTTAATAACAAAGAATTAAAAGCTTCACTTCAATACAAGCAGGCATATTTTGTTGACTGGCGTGTTGTTGACAAACACAAACGTGGTTTAATGCAACAATGGGATTTGGTTGTTGATACAGTGAAAAAAAATGACCCTAAGATTGTTGATGGTAAAGCGTTTAATGAAGCTTTAAAACAAACAGCACATCAGCCATTTCGTGTTGTTCCTTTTTTTGACCCGGGGCCGTGGGGCGGGCAATGGATGAAAAAATATTGCGACCTTGATAGGAACGAAAAAAATTTCGCATGGTGCTTTGACGGCGTGCCTGAAGAAAATAGTTTGTTATTGCAGTTTGGAGAAATTATTTTCGAAACACCTTCCATTAATGTTGTTTTTGCCCAGGCAAAAGCTTTGTTAGGTGATGCAGTTGAAGCAAGATTTGGTACAGAGTTTCCAATCCGTTTTGATTTTTTAGATACGATTAAAGGCGGCAATTTAAGCCTGCAGGTTCATCCTACAAATGAATATATCCGCGAAAAATTTGGAATGTTTTATACGCAGGATGAAAGTTATTATATGCTTGATGCAGATGAAGGCGCATATGTTTATCTCGGTTTGAAAGAAGGCATTGAACCAAAAGAAATGATTGCTGAATTGAATGAAGCGCAGCAAGGTGAAAAGCCTTTTGATGCAGATAAATTCGTCAATAAAATTCTCGTAAAAAAACATGATCATGTTCTCATTCCTGCAGGAACAATTCATTGTTCAGGACGAGGAAGTATGGTGCTTGAAATAAGTGCAACGCCATACATTTTCACTTTTAAATTATGGGATTGGGGAAGACTTGGTTTAGATGGCAAGCCGCGACCAATCAACATAAAACACGGAGAAAAAGTTATTGACTGGAGCCGCACAACTGAATGGACGAATCAACATCTTTTCAATATTATAAAGGAAGTAGCAAATGGTGATGGATGGCGCGAAGAATATACTGGTTTATATGAAACCGAATTTATAGAAACAAGAAGGCATTGGTTCACTAAAAAAATTTTGCATCAAACAAACGGAAGTGTAAATGTTTTGAATTTGATTGAAGGGTGCGAAGCTGTTGTTGAAAGTCCGACCAATTCATTTGAACCATTTATTGTTCATTTTGCCGAGACGTTCATCATTCCTGAATCTGTAAAAGAATATACGATTCGTCCACATGGTGAAAGCAAAGGCATGCAATGCGCAACAATAAAAGCATTTGTAAGATTTAAAGCTTAATATTTTAACATGAGCGAATATGTAATCAAACCAATTCCCGATGCAAAGCCTGACGTAGCTTTTGTATCAAGGCCTTGGGGCACATTTAAACAATTTGCATTTAACGAAGATTGCACAGTGAGTTTAATGAGTGTGTTACCTGGTCAACGTTTAAGCCTGCAGTCACATACAGGCCGCGCCGAGTTATGGATTGTAATTGATGATGGTGCATCTGTTCAGGTGGGTGATGAAATAAAAGATTGCAAAGCCGGTGAGGAAATCTGGATTCCCGCAAATGAAAAACATCGTCTTTCATGCAAAGGTGATGTGCCTGTACGTGTGCTGGAAGTTGCTTTTGGTAATTGGCAGCAAGCCGATATTCAACGCTACGATGATGATTACAAACGGCCTGAAACAGAATAAATTATAATCACGATTGCCTTATGAATTTTTCAAGAAGAATAAATTATATCTGCCTTGCCGTTGCGATTGGTGGTTTATTATTTGGTTTTGATACAGCCGTTATTTCCGGTGCCATCAGCTTTGTAAAAACACAGTTTGCATTAAATACTGTTTCTGAAGGATGGATGGTAAGCAGCGGTTTGTTAGGTTCTATCATTGGTGTGTTTACAACAGGAATAATCAGCGATAGAATCGGCCGTAAAAAAACAATTATTATTGCTGCGGTTATGTTTTTGCTATCGGGATTTGGTTGTGGCTTTGCTTCATCATTTACATTATTAGTTGCATCGAGAATGATTGGTGGCATTGGCGTTGGAATGGCTTCTGTTATCTCACCAATGTATATCTCAGAATTTGCACCGGCAGATAAAAGAGGCAGAATGGTCGCATACTATCAGCTTGCCATAACATTCGGAATTTTACTTGCCTATTTTTCAAACGCATCTATATTATCCCTATCGCATAACAACACGAATGAATTGTTTGCACAACCCTGGCGCGGTATGTTTTTGGTAATGAGCGTGCCTTCGTTAATTTTTTTATTGATGTTGATAAAAGTACCTGAAAGCCCACGCTGGTTAGTTGAAGTACAAAGAAATAATGAAGCCCAAAATATTTTATATACCGTTCGCCCGAAAGCCGCAGCAGATAAGGAACTCAGCGATATTGAAAATGCAAAAACAAGAGCTAAAGCAGCGTCTTTTTCGTTACTACATCCATCATTGCGCATTCCTTTAATCATTGGAATTGTGCTGGCTGTGCTGCAACAATTTTCAGGCATCAATGCAATCATTTATTATGGCCCGAACATATTTCAATCGGCAGGTTTAAGCAGCAGTAATGCATTAATATTTCAGGTAATTATTGGCACCGTAAATTTTTTATCAACGATAATTGCTATTGCTTATGCAGATAAATATGGCCGCAAATTTTTATTAAAAACCGGTTTAACCGGCATTATAATATCATTAGTATTATGCGGGTTTCTTTTTTATACCAAAAATACACAAGGCATTTTATTATTGATATTGATGATGGTGTACATTATATGTTTTGCATTCTCTATCGGGCCGGTTACATGGATATTAATCAATGAAATTTTTCCAACACATGTGCGTGTAAAAGCAGTTACTGTTTGTACAATGGCTTTATGGATTGCAGTTTGGCTGGTCGGCCAGTTCTTTCCATGGTTGCTCGAAAAAGTTGGTCCTGCATTTACCTTTTGGGCATTTGCTGCATTCAGTTTAATCAACCTTATTTTTAGTTTAACAATAGTAAAAGAAACAAAAGGCAAAACACTGGAAGAAATGGATACAGCCTTTGTTGCTCCGCATTAAATAACTCATCTTAAATAAATTGTTGTTATGATATCATTCAAATCATTAAAAAATTTTTTAGCAGGTGGCTTGTTGCTTTCATCTGTTATAAGTTCCGCACAGGATTCAATGACTATCAATCATAAATATGCTCCGGCATGGTGGCAAACATTAATCTGTGTGCCCGATGACCCTGTTAAAACGTTGGTTGGAAAAGAAGGACAAATTTTTGGTGATTATAACTATCCCGGTCCACGTCTTTTTTCTTTTTCATTAATGTTCGAAAGCAGACAACCATCAACATGGGAAAGCCAGGTGTTACAATCTGCTGTAGTGCCGATGACGATTACACAAAAACAATTCGGTGATATCAACATCACTGAAAAAACATTTCTTCAGATTCCCGGTGAACAGGTATTAAACAGTATTGAACGTTATGACAGCCGCCGTTCAGAATTCAACTGGAGCAAGCCAAACAAGCCTTGTGATTCTGCTTTTTATGATGTAGCTTATGGTGCTAAAGGTTTATCAGGTGAAGGAATTGTTGAGTTTCATATTAAAGTTAAACCAGGCGCAGCGTTCAATGCAGTGTTAGGTTTTTGTGAAGGCAAATATGATACCGCAGGAACACGCACAATGCGCATTTATGTTGAAGGTTCGTCGCAAAAAGATATTGACCCTGTTGCTGATTTTGGTGTGCACACACCAGGCGTTTATACACTTGCAGGAAAAGATGCAAACAATGATGGCATCCTTACAATTGTGGTAAGCAATAAGCCCGGCGCAACAGACAGGGATGCAATCGTGAATGGATTATGGTTATTCAACGGTGCTGTGCCTGCTGCGCCTTCTATCATTGCCGGCAAAGAAGATAAGACGGCTGCTTTGTATGTGCGTTGCGCATATGTAAGAATGCCTGAACGGCGTTATCAAAATCTAATCACTTTAAAAAATACATCTTCATCAAACAAAACATTTTATCCTGTTATAAAATATAACGGTGTTGAAGAATTTAAAAGTTCAACTGATGCAATAAACATAGGTGCAGAAACTGTTGTTACCACCTCTGATGCTTTTGGTAATATTGATACCGATTCAACAAACGCTTATACCATCAATTTAAAACCTGTTGTATTAAAAGCAGGTGAGCAGAAAGAAATGGCTGTAACAGTAAGCCGCTTTTTTGCTCCCGGTGCCAAGTATATAACGACTACTGCAAACACAACATCAGAAGAAGCTAAAACAATTGCATGGTGGCAAAAAAATTGTCCGTCAGCAACAGCTATTTCTGTTCCCGATAGTGGCGTTCAGGCAATTGTTGAATCATCATTGCGCAATATTTTTCAGGCAAGAGATATACGAAAAGGCAATAAATCTTTTCATGTTGGCCCGACAGAATATCGTGGTTTATGGCTGGCTGATGGCAGCTATTTGCTTGAAGTGGCAACCATGTTGGGTTATATAAATGATGTGCGCAGTTGTATCAATTATCTTACTCAATACCAATTGCCCGGCGGCGGCTTTGAGATGATTGAAACCTTTCATAAAGAGAACGGCCTTGTTATGTTTATGCTTACACGACATGCCATGTTAACGCAGGATAAAAAATGGCTTCAAAGTAACTGGAGCGTTATACAAGGTTGCATAAAACGTATCAATTATTTGCGTGCATTAGCCATGCAGGACAGTACAAAATCTTACTACGGTTTATTGCCTGATGGAAATGTGGATGGAGGTATTCAACATGGCGATGATTACTCAAATACTGAATATTGTCTGGCTGGAATGAAGTGGGCCATTAATGCTGCAAAGTGGTTAAACAAAAATGATGAGGCTGCAGAATGGCAACGTTATTATGATACATTATATAACAACTTTATGGCTAAAGCTGTAAAGGACGTGCGTAAAGATGAATTCGGAAATCCTTATTTGCCGGTGATGATAAACAATGAACAAAACCAGTTGCCGCAACGTGGTCAGTGGGCATTTTGTCAAAGCATTTATCCGGGCCAGGTTTTCGATACAGATACAACAGCGCATCGTATTGCAAAAGAAACAATTGATATGCTGGCATCGCATAAAGTAGAAGGATTGGTTCTGAGCACAGGCTGGATGACGGATGGTTTATGGACTTACTTCACATCATTCTATGCACATGCATTACAATGGTTGGGTGAAGGTGACCAGGTGCCGCAACTGTTATATGATTTCGGCAATCATTCATCACCAACAATGGTTTGGCGTGAAGAACAAAAGCCGCAAGGCAAAGGCAATGATGAAGTGGGTGACATGCCGCACAACTGGGCAAGCGCAGAATTTATAAGAACTACTGTGCACATGATTGAACTGGACCATGGAAAAGATTTGCATTTGTTTGAAAGCATGCCGGCTAAATGGGCAAGAGCTGGTGCGGTAACAAAACTCAATGGCATTCTTACACCGTATGGAAAAATTAATTTAAGTTTTGAAGTGAATAAAACCGGTGACGCAGGCAGGTTGCATCTTGAATTTTTGGATGATGTTACGCTGCCTGAACACATCATGATTTATAAAAAGAGCTGGGCTAAAAGTGATGATGTTCAAACAATCAACCCAACAAAAACGATTAACGTTGATGTGCCATTTAAGTAATTCTTTAAGTAATTTGTTTCACACCTAATTATAATTTTAAACAATAATTGGTGGCTGAATAAGTCGTCAATTTTTATTAATCACCAAATAATTATGTCTGACAAAGCTGTATTAGAAGTTTGTGCATTTCATATTGAATCATGTTTGATTGCTGAAAAATGCGGAGCTGTAAGAGTTGAACTTTGCGATAACCCTATTGAAGGCGGCACAACACCGAGCTTTGGAACTATTAAAAATGTAAGAGAAAGAATATCTATTTTATTATACCCGATATTAAGGCCAAGGTCAGGCAATTATTTTTATAGCGATGAAGAGTTTGCTATTTTAAAAGATGATATACAAATGTGTAAGGAACTGGGTTGTGATGGAATCTCTGTTGGCATATCAGGCATTGATTCAAAAATAGATATTGAAAGATTAAAGCGTGTTGTTGATTGGGCCGGCGGAATGGGTGTTACCTGTAACCGTGTGTTTGATTGTGCGCCTGACCCTTTTGAAGCGCTTGAAAATGTTATTGTATGCGGCTGTGAACGCATACTTACATCAGGACAAAAAACTGCAGCACCAGATGCAGCAGACTTATTAAAACAACTGGTTGAGCAGGCTGGTGAAAGGATTATAATTATGCCTGGCGCCGGTGTAAAATCATCCAACATTGCAATGCTTAAAAAAGAAACCGGCGCAAAAGAATTTCATTCATCTGCAAGAAAAATTCTTCCTAATCCGGTTACATATATTAATATGGAAGTGAATGATTATGGCAATGTTTATATAGCTGATGAAGCCGAAGTAAGAGCAATGATAAATGCTTTGCATAATTAAGCGTGACTTATTTATATGGAAACAAAGAAGATTTTCATAATTGTTTCGCTTATTTCTTTAGTTATTATTTTAAGCTTTATACCTGTTGATAACATTCGTCAAACCGTTATTAAAGCTTCGTTATACGATGTTGCCAAACAAATAAGTGATCTGAACAACTGGAAAAAATGGAATCCAGATCTGGTAAATAAAAGTATTAAAATTGATGGAAGTTTTAACAATGATCAATCTGCGATCATTACATTAACTTATTCATACCTGCTTCATCATATTAATCCGGTTGCAGTTTCGCTAAGACGAACTTTAGATGGTTCATCAACATCTTCATTAATTGAAATTGCTTCTGTAACTGACACAACAACTGCAGTAAGCTGGAGTGAAAAAATTACTTTTTTTGAATTGATGAAACGCAGTATAGTTGAGCATTTTTCAAGACAAACTAATCTTGATAATTTAAAAAAACTTATAGAAGATGTGAATTATAAATATGGCTTCTTTATCAAAATTGTTCCTGTAAGAGACACAATGATTTTAACCGCTAAAACGAATATTATCGGCAATTCATTTGCATATACTACAGTTTACCTGTATAACCTGCTTCAGAAATTTATTGATAAACATGGCATTCCGTATCAAAAAAAATATTTTTATACAACAGCATTAAGTAATCATGAAGTTGCAGTTGGCGTTCCAATTTATAAGCGAATTAAAGACAGCGCTAATATAAAATGTCTGCAACTGCCCGGTAGCGGAAGATTGGTTGAAGGAACTTATTCAGGAAGGCTTTCCGATAAACAATCTATATACACTGCAATAAATAATTTTATGATGGATCAGCACCTGAAGCAGGTTGCGCAGCCATTAGAACAGTACAGTGTTTCAGATACAATGTTTAATGCAAACAGCAACGTCAATATTAAAATATTTTATCCGGTTTTTTAGTATTGAGTTGATTTAAAAAACAAAAGCGAATCATTGTTTCTTGCAACAACATATATATATCCGCCTGCAGTTTTTATCTTTTTTATATCTCTTACTTCTCCTCGTGTAAACCATCCGCTTTTAACGGGCGATAACCATTCATAATGATCCCTTTTATTGATTAACATATCGCCCCAGTTTGCATCATATCTTCCTTCGTAAGGTAACATACCATAAAAATTTCCACCTGTAATTATATCATTTAAACCATCATGGTTTACGTCATCAATAATATATAGAT